>NZ_JBOFLP010000148.1:0-24291 GCF_051657925.1 Chroococcidiopsis sp. | reverse complement strand
TGCACGAGCCGCCGTAGAACCAAAATGTGGCTATCCTACGAGTTTACATAATACTTTCTAAGTCTAACCAATTAATTCTCAGCTTTCCATTACATTTTCCGAACATCAAGTTATTTGGGTTCGACTCAGATTGCTTGTTGTTGCTTAACGCAACGCGAGGTTAGTAGGTTTTACCTCCTATCTGAGATTCTAGAACAGATAAAAGTCGCTTTGACTCTAGGCAGAGCGATTATTTAATTAACTTATTTGTTCTAAATCTTTTCTGTTTTTCAATTTACCTTAAGCGGGTAACGCGATTCGAACGCGCGACATCAACCTTGGCAAGGTTGCGCTCTACCACTGAGCTATACCCGCAATTTACTGCGCATTTATTAATCTCTCAGATTTGGCTGAGTTTGTCAAGGTTTTTTCCGAGATTGTCAGTTATTAGCGAGCAGGGAGCAGGGAGCAGTGACCAGTTAATTCTCTACTTACGACTTCTCCCTTCTAGCTCTCAGTGCTGGGTACAAATACTATGCGAGGGGGATGAGATTGCTGCGAGTGTTTTTTTGAGCTGTTTGAAAATAGCTCGATCTCCTGGCGCTGTCTTTCTACAGCTACCCTGACTTGCTGGACTTGGCTGCCAATTTTGTCTATAGCCTCTAGCAGAGCAGTACCATCATCGCCATTGCTATTATATTTTGTATTATAAGTATTTTTAATAGCTTCACCCGTGAGTTGGTGAATTGACTTACCAGTTTCCCGTTCAATTCTGGTCAATAACTCTATATCTTCTGGTTCTAGCTCAATACCAATTGTGTTGCCTCGCATTTGTGCTACCTAATTTAGTCTGGACTACAAACTGAAAAATTATGTTTGATAGCGTACATTACTGGCTTATAGTTTATCACTAAATTAATGCCAATATATGCGCTGGAGATCGGCTCAAAGCAAAGACTTCAACTGACATGAACCTAACCTAATTTCAACTTATTACTATACCTCGATTGGAGGATTTTTACTAGACAAAAAAGGTAGCGCATATAACTAACGCTACCCACCATTTTTAGAGTATTGAGTAGCATTTTTCACTTGCCACTCCTGCATTGTCACTCGCCACTTTCTGCAATTGGCGATCGCTCGTTAGCAACGGCACTTTTCAGCGATGCGGCGGGCAAGGATTGAGAATTATTGTTGTAGGGTTCTACAGTAATATCGGAATGTAGTTGCCGCATCAAGCTAGCCATCTCAATCGCGTTCATGGCGTAGTCCCAACCCTTGTTGCTCTTAATTCCGGCTCTTTCCAGAGCTTGCTGCATCGAGTCTACAGTCAAAATACCAAAAATGACTGGTACGCCAGTTTGAAATCCTGCTGCAGCAATGCCCTTAGCTACTTCTCCCGCAACATAATCGAAATGGGGAGTTTGACCGCGAATGACTGCTCCAAGACAGATCACGGCATCATAGCGATGAGATAATGCTAATTGTCGCGCCACAATTGGCACTTCAAAACTACCAGGGACGTAAGCATAATCGACTTGACTGCCGTGAGGATTCGGATCGATGCCATGACGTTTCAGGCAATCTTGACATCCTTCTAACAGCTTACCAATCACTAAATCGTTAAACCGACCGATGACGATCGCAAACCGTAAAGGTTCTGTCTGAGTAAAAGTTCCCTCGAAAACTGCCATTACTAAATTAGTTATCAGTTGTCAGTTGTCAGCGTAGAGACATTACGTGTAAGTCTCTACAAAGTAGCGATCGCTTCTTGTCAATCGCGACGATCGACAAGGGCGATCGCCTCAAGTTGCTTATACGACCAAAAAGTTCAAAACACCGATGACGATCACTAGACCGAACCAGGCGATCGAACCGATCCAAAGCAGCCTTTTTGATTCCACCCAATTTTGGGGAGTAGCGTAAGCCACGGGAACGCCAATTACCAAAGCAAAGGACAAGAATACCAAGGCAACTAAAGTCAATTGAAACAGAGCAGATAACATCAGTATGTCTCCCTACACAGCAACAAACCAGAATAGATCTAGATTAAGCTCAAAGCTTGCTAATTTTGCTTATAACCTATATGTAACCTATCAGAAATTGTCACAATATAGGGAGTGGGTTATCAGTGACTAGTGACCAGCGAAGAAAGGGTGTAGGGTGTAGGGTGTAGGGTGTAGGGCAATTTTGAATGCGTGAATTTTGAGTTTGTAGTTGCCCCCTCAGCTTCCTCAGCTCTCTTCTCTCCCTCACTCCTCACTCCTCACTCCTCACTCCTCGCTCCTGGTTCATGGATTTAATTCTTTGTCATACAACAGCGGATTTTGATGCTCTGGGTGCGGCTGTGGGGCTGTCGCGGCTGTGGGCGGGAGCGAAGATCGTGCTGACGGGTGGTAGTCATCCAGCGGTAAAGGATTTTTTGGCACTGCATCGGGACGAATATGCATTGATCGAGCGCCGTTCTGTGAATCCAAAACAAATTCGCTCGCTGATTGTCGTCGATACACAACACCGCGATCGCTTGGGTGCGGCGGCGGAGTGGCTGGATTTGCCCCAAATCGAACAGATTGTTGTTTACGACCACCACTTAGAGATTGATAGCGATATTTCGACTACGGCAACTCATATTGCTGATGTGGGAGCGACCACGACGCTAATTGTCGAAGAGTTGCAAGCTCAGCAGGTGGAAATTACGCCGTTTGAAGCAACTGTGATGGCGTTGGGCATCCACGTTGATACGGGTTCGCTTTCATTTGACCAAGCTAACCATCGCGATGCGTTGGCTCTAGCATGGTTGATGCAGCAAGGAGCTAGCTTGCATGTTGTGCGGGATTACATCGATCCTGGGTTTTCACCGCAGTTGCAAGCATTGTTAACTGAGGCACTGGATAACTTCCACTGCGAGCGCTTACGGGGATATACAGTCACTTGGGTCTTGCTAAAAACTCCAGGTTATGTATCTGGATTATCTAGCTTGGCAGCGCGACTAATGGAATTGACCGAAAGCGATGCCGTCCTACTGGGGGCAAGGTATGCTTTGGGAGACAGTGGCGAACAAAGGCTGACAGTTATTGGGCGATCGCAAATTCCTGGAACAAATCTGAATGAATTGTTTCAGCCCCTCGGCGGTGGGGGACATTCTCAAGCTGCGTCTCTCTCGTTACGGGGTGTCGATGGGCAGGCAACTTTACAACACTTGGTAGACCGACTCAAAGCCACGATTCCCCATCCGCCGACAGCTAGGGAATTAATGTCATCCCCCGTCCGCACGATCCGCCCAGATACAACTATTGCCGAGGCACAACGGATTTTGCTGCGTTATGGTCACTCTGGATTGTCCGTGGTCGATCCTACAGGCAAGTTGGTAGGAATTATTTCCCGCCGCGATATTGATATTGCCCTGCACCACGGCTTCAGTCACGCGCCCGCCAAGGGGTATATGACCACAAATATCAAGACTATTACCCCAGAAACGACCCTGCCAGAAATTCAAGCGTTGATGGTGACATATGATATCGGACGCTTGCCAGTGTTGCAAGATGGAGAATTGCGTGGCATCGTCACCCGTACCGACGTACTGCGGGAACTGCATCAGGAAGGAGCGAGGAGCGAGGAGCGAGGGGTGAGAGGGAATGCTGTTGGTATTATTCCACCGGCGGCATTCTTGAGATTGTTGAGCGATCGCCTCGCCGCACCTTTTTGGGAACTGCTGACTCAAGCTTCTGCTCAGGCAGAACAGCGAGGTTGGCACTTGTATTTGGTTGGGGGAGGAGTGCGCGATTTACTGTTGGCAAAACAGAACGGTGCAGCACCCCTATACCTACAAGATATCGATCTAGTTGTAGATGGCTTTCATCGCGCTGCTGATGTAGGGGCGGGAGTGGAGTTAGCTCGCGCCCTTCAGCAACTTTACCCTGCTGCTCGTCTCGAAATTCATGGGGTATTTCAAACAGCAGCATTGTTGTGGCACAAAGACCCTATTTTCGGCTCTCTTTGGATTGATATTGCCACTGCACGCACGGAATTTTATCCCTATCCTGCTGCCAATCCTGAAGTAGAAGCGAGTTCCATTCGTCAAGACTTGTATCGACGCGACTTTACAATTAATTCCCTTGCCGTCCGTTTGACACCACCAAGAGCGGGGGAAATGTTAGATTTCTTTGGCGGATTGCTCGATTTACAGGCAAAGCAAATTCGGGTTTTACACCCCAACAGCTTTATTGAAGACCCAACTCGAATTTATCGTGCCGTCCGCTTTGCCGTTCGTTTAGAATTTGCGATCGAACCTCAGACGGAAAATTATATTCGCTATGCCATTAATAGCGGTATATACAAACGCACCCAAGGCAATAATTCCAGAGCGCCTGCCTTACAAACGCGATTGAAAAACGAGCTGAAATACATTTTGCAAGCACCCTACTGGCAAGCAGCATTAAGTTTACTGGGAGATTTAGATGCTTTGCAATGCCTGCATGAAACTTTGAAACTGGATAAAACTCTTTGGCAGCAGTTGCGGTTTTTGGAGCGTTGTTTGAGACGATTTCATCGGGAGTCGGGAGTCGGGAGTCGGGAGTCGGGAAAGGGAGCAGAGAGGCAGAGAGGCAGAGGGGCAGAGGGGCAGAGGGGCAGAGGAGAAATATTACCACTCACTCCTCACTCCTCACTCCTCACTCCTCCTTGGCTGTTACGTCTAGAGGTTCTCATCGCCTATCTTGCCCCAGAATACCGCGATCGCGTTGCCCAAAATTTACAATTACCCGATGATAGTATCAATCGCTTGCGCCGTTTACAACAGGCACAGGAGCGAGTCTTGACGGTTTTGCCTTCCTGTCTGCTACCCAGTCAAGTATTTGACTTGTTGCGGCAATACGACCTACCAATGCTAATCTTAATTGCTCTACGCAGTCCTCGCCCTGTGCGAGCGCTTGTCTGGCAATATGTCACCTATTGGGCTAACGTCCAACCACTATTAAACGGTCACGACTTGAAACAATTGGGATACAAACCAGGACCTCAATATCGTCAAATTCTCGACGATCTACTTGCTGCCACCCTAGATGGAATTATCCGCGATCGCACGGAGGCTGAGAGTTATCTATTTGAGCATTATCCCCGCTAGAAGAGAGCTGGGGGAGAGTCGCGGAGCTGAGGGAGCTGAGGGAGAAAAGTCACGGATCAAACTGCTCCCTGCTCCCTGCTCCCTGCTCCCTGGTAACTGACAACTGATAGCTGACTTACTGGTGCTGGTTGCATTTCGCCGCGAAAGTCTAGTAGTTGTACGAGAATAAGATAGGCGATCGCCAGTAGGATTGAAATTGCCCCTGTGATAATAGCAACAATTTTTGAGCGGTTCATGAATTGCCTCAAAAGTTAATTTTTTTTACTACTTATATATAATCTGGCATTTTTACCCATACATTAGCTTTCTTCACTTCCTCATCTCCCTCAGCCTCCTCAGCCTCCTCAGCTCATCCTCACCAATAATCTTAACTAGGATGAGATAGGTGCGATCGCTGTCGGCATTGGGCGATCGAGTGAGCCATAATAACTGTTGTCATTTTTGTTTGGAGCAAAGGTAGTTTGACGCGATGAAGACTGATACTACTGATTCGCCTACTTTTGAATCTAATCCTTCGGAGCGCCCAGCAGTCATTCAAACTTCTCAATTGCGGAAAGTTTACCGTACTGGCTTTTGGATGAATCAGAAAATTCCCTCGCTCAAAGGTTGCTCTCTAAGGGTATATCAGGGCGAAACTTTTGGTCTTTTGGGACCGAATGGAGCGGGTAAAACAACGCTCTTAAAATTATTGTTGGGTATTCTTCGCCCCACGAGCGGACAAGGTTTATTATTAGGTCAACCTTTAGGCGATCGCCCGATCAAACAACGCATCGGCTATTTACCAGAAAATGCTTATTACTACGACTATCTAACTGGTTGGGAAGTTTTAGAAATGGCAGCGGGACTGTTTCAAATTTCCCGCAGCGTTCAACGTCAGCGCATTCCTCAACTGCTGGAATTAGTCGGACTGCCATTAATTGCTGCCCGCAAAAAGCAACTACGCCAATATTCTAAGGGTATGGTGCAACGGGTAGGGATGGCACAAGCTTTGATCAATGACCCCGAATTAGTGTTTTTAGACGAGCCGATGTCTGGTTTAGATCCGTTAGGACGCTACCAGATGCGACAGATTATTCTTTCTCTCAAAGCTCAAGGCAAGACTATTTTTTTCAACAGTCATATCTTGTCTGAAGTCGAGCAAATTTGCGATCGCGTTGCCATCTTATCCCAAGGAAATTTAATTTGTAGCGGTTCCCTGGATGAATTATTGGGAACGACTGATGCTTATCATGTCAAAGGCAAAGGTGGTGATGTAGAAATACTCCGCCAATGGTTAACTAATTTGCAAATAGAAGCGGATGGGACTTGGAAAGGCGAACTTAGCGGCGAACCCTACGATTTTCTGACAAAGTTACGTTCTCTTGGCGGGCAGATCGTTGGCATGAATTTGTCTCGTCCTTCTTTGGAAGAATTTTTCTTGCAACAAATTTCTGCTGTACCAGGGAGCAGAGAGCAGGGAGCAGGGAGCAGCAGGGTGTAATAAGTCACAATTCAGGAAGCAGGGAGCGCACGAGCGCACGAGTAGGGTGTAAGTGTTGGGTAGCCGATCGCGCTGGTAAACTAGTTTAACGTCGCCGCAGTTTAACTATTCGATCTGTTACGCCTAATCAACCAGAACAGGAGTACTAACAGTAGTACAGCAATTGAAATTCTGGCAATGGGAGCAGTATACCAAACAACGACTTCATAACGCCTGCCAAGCAGGTATCCAGCGTAAGCCAAGGCAGTTTGCCAGATCGCCTCACCAGATATGACATGGAATAAGAATGGTAGCAATCTCATGCCGCTGATACCTGCTGGCAGTGCAATCAACGTGCGGACGCTGGGGATGGGGCGACTAAAAAAGACAGTTTTACCACCATGGCGATCGAACCAATCTTTGGCTCGCTCAATTTCTCCAAATGAGAGTTTTAGCCATTTGCGGTTGCGCCTAGCAAATACTTTCAAGCGCCGCTCGCCCAAGTATTTACCTGCCAAGTACCAAGGTACGATTGATAGAGTACAACCCAATACTCCAGCTAAAATCGCGTATGGTAAGCTCAGTTTGCCTTGGGCAGCTAAAAAGCCCGCGAAGGGTAAAACGATTTCTGGTGGAGTTGGAGCGATTAAGACTAGCAGGAAGATGCCCAGATATCCAAAAGAGTTAATAGCATCGGTCATTCCTTCAAGCATTCGCTCGCTTCCTGCTACGTATGAGTTTAGTTCTTGTTCTAGCACCTAGCTGGAAGTCACTTTGCTTGAGGTAGAAATCATCGCTATTTCAATCTCATCTTCAGCAGGTTGTGTGACTTCAACACGTATCCCAGGACCAAAAAAACTTTCCATTTTATCTTGTTTTTTTTGCCACTGTTCCAGTGTCGCGAAAGGAGAATCAAATTCTAAAATTAACCCATAAGCACCATCGATTTGTGTTTCTCGCACGCCCTTAACAATCGGTCGTTCTTCATCCGTTGGCGCAAGTCCCAGCCGTTCTAACGCTGTATCTAAATGAGCTGACTGACCGTAACGATAGCGGGTAATATCCTGACGGACTTGATTTTGAGTTGCTGTAGCTTGCTGTTGGCGCAAAGCAACTACTTCAGGGGAAGTTGGTTGAGTGTATGGCACTGGCTTCAGTTCCGCTGCCGTCAACGCCAAACCTCCTAATAAAAGGGGAATGCCATAAAAAAAACCCACAAGGTTGAGTGTGGGATTATCAATAAAATAGGCAACGAATCCCACAATTGTAATTAAACCACCAACAACTAAACCTAGCTTTCCTAAAGATACTTGTGGCAACATACACGATCGCTTAACAACTTCTGCTTTATTATCAGTTATCAGCGACCAGTTATCAGTTGTCAGTGACCAGTGACCAGTTATGAGTCAACCGTCAACCGTCAACCAATTACCCATTAGCCACTACTAACAAATCATTTGTCGCTTTTAGCAATAGCTGGTGTATTGGTTAATAATTCTACTGCTGCTAAGTATTGTGGGTCTGCTGCGGTGGCGATTTGGTCGCGGCTGAGGCGATCGGTTGCTACGTTAAGATCTGGGACAATGCCCTGCTTGTGAATGTCTCGATGATTTGGGGTTTCGTATTTGGCAACGGTGACAGCCATACCCGAGCCATCCGATAGTTCAAACAAAGATTGAATTAAGCCTTTACCAAACGTCTTTTCGCCAAGAATTTTCGCTCGTCCGTTGTCTTGCAGCGCTCCAGCGAGAATTTCGCTGGCGCTAGCCGTACCGCGATCGACTAAGACGACTAGGGGGTCGTGAGTTAATGCCGAGCCAAAAGCTTCAAAATTTCCTTGGATGCCTTGGCGGTTAACCGTATAGACGATCGTACCTTCGTCCAACCATAGACGGGCAATTTCAATTCCCGATTGCAATAAGCCTCCAGGATTATTGCGTAAATCCAAAATGTATGCTTCAGCACCTTGTTTTTCTAAATTGGCGATCGCGTGGGCAACTTCTGCTGTGGCGTTGGCATTAAATTGAATCAGGCGTATGTAGCCGATCTCTGCTCCGCTAGGTGAGGTTTGGAGTTGGGCAACTACGGGATTGACAGCAATGCGATCGCGGGCTACCTGGATTTCTTTTGGCGAACCATCCCGTTCTACTATCAGCAGGACTTTACTGCCTGCCGGACCCCGCATTTTAGCTGCTGCTTCATCTAGAGTTAATTGGGTAGTCGGAATACCATCGATTTTGAGAATGCGATCGCGAGATTGAATACCTGCTTTTTCCGCTGGAGAACCAGCAATTGGTGCTACGACCTCTAACTCTCCTGTTTTGGAATTGAGGGCAATTTGCAGTCCTACACCTGTCAGTTCGCCAGAAGTATTAACTTGTAAACTACGATACTGTTCTGGTCGTAAAAAGCGAGTAAAAGGCTCGTTCAAACTTGCCAGCATTTTCTCGACTGTTTTGTATGCTGACTCTGGGTTGTCAAGGGGTTGTTTGAGTGCTTGTTGCCGCACTGCCGACCAATTTTGATGGTTAAACGTATCGTCCAGATAGGCGCGATTGACAATTCGCCATGCTTCTACTACCACTCTCTGCTCTTCCGTGATGGCGGTTGCTGGCTGAGTCCAAATACCCAACGCTAGCAGAATTGGCACGATCAACAAAACTCCGATCTGGAAAATTCGCTTTGACATCATCAGTTATCAGTTACTCAGTTATCAGTGGAACCAGGGAACAGGGGACAGGGAGTAGGGAGCAAGTTAATTCTGACTTCCGACTTCCGACTTCCGACTTCCGACTTCTTCCAACTGTCCTCTCGACTATGTTACTTTTTTTATAGAATCTGATGCAGTCTGGACGAGCAAATTGTTCGCGATCGCGATTAAGATCGAAATGACTGGATTTCCAGCCATTAGGAAACCTTGAAAAGACGATCCCTGCAAAGACAATCGGGAATTTGAACAGACGCAATCCATTTTTAGGAACTTTTGGTTGATGTTTAGTAAACAGGTAACTGATTCAAAAGCATACAACTGGTTTGAGGAGCGCTTGGAGATCCAGGCTCTTGCTGAAGATGTAACCAGTAAGTATGTCCCCCCACACGTCAACATTTTTTATTGTCTCGGTGGGATCACCTTGGTTTGCTTTTTAATCCAGTTTGCTACTGGATTCGCTATGACTTTCTACTACAAGCCGACTGTAACTGAAGCTTATGCTTCCGTACAGTATCTCATGACAGATGTGAACTTCGGCTGGTTGATCCGCTCCATCCACCGCTGGTCAGCCAGCATGATGGTGCTGATGATGATCTTGCATACATTCAGAGTTTACTTAACTGGCGGTTTCAAAAAGCCCCGCGAACTGACATGGGTAACAGGCGTAATTCTGGCAGTAATTACCGTTTCCTTTGGTGTAACGGGTTACTCGTTACCTTGGGATCAGGTCGGCTATTGGGCGGTAAAAATCGTTAGTGGTGTACCAGAAGCGATTCCAGTCGTCGGTACTCTCATTGCTGACTTGTTGCGCGGCGGTTCGAGTGTGGGTCAAGCAACGCTAACTCGCTACTACAGCGCTCATACCTTTGTCTTACCTTGGGCGATCGCTGTCTTCATGCTGCTGCATTTCCTGATGATCCGCAAGCAAGGTATTTCTGGTCCGTTGTAATTTGATGTTCGTCAATTGTCATTTGTCATTTGTCATTTGAATAAGACTGCTGACAAATGACGAATGACTAGTGACCAATGACAAAAAAAGGAGAACAACTTTAAAGATGGGAACACTAAAAAAACCAGACCTGAGCGACCCTCAATTACGTGCCAAGCTGGCTAAGGGCATGGGTCATAATTATTATGGCGAACCTGCTTGGCCTAACGACTTGCTCTATATTTTCCCTGTGGTAATTTTGGGAACGGGTGCTTGTATAGTCGCTTTATCCGTACTAGACCCAGCAATGGTAGGCGAACCAGCAAATCCTTTCGCTACGCCTCTGGAAATTTTACCTGAGTGGTATTTATATCCAGTATTCCAAATTCTGCGGTCAGTTCCCAATAAATTATTGGGAGTCATGCTGATGGCTTCCGTACCACTGGGGTTAATTCTGGTTCCATTTATTGAGAATGTCAATAAGTTCCAAAATCCCTTCCGCCGTCCAGTCGCAACAACTCTGTTTTTAGTTGGAACTTTAGTTACCTTGTGGCTCGGTATTGGTGCTACTTTCCCGATTGACAAATCTTTCACTTTCGGTCTGTTCTAATCGTTCAGTTCTGCACTTAATCAAGTGTATTAAGTACGGATTTGTCTTGACACCTGTGGGTTTCTCAAAAAGTGTATCTACCGAATGAGAAACGTTAACAGGTGTCAATTTTAGTTACAGAGACTTGATAGTAGTCGCGATTACAGAATAAAAAAAGAATAAGTAAACATTTATTGAGTTGACAAGCAATTAACATCGGATCGCGGTCAAGCCGTGGCATGTTGGAGCAAAATCATCTGAGGGTGTGTAGCGATTTAAAGTTACTGAACCAGGTACAAGACTGGTTTGAAGATTTTTGTCTTCAACATAGCGGTCAAATACCTTGGTCTGAGGGTCAACTATATCGCTTAAATTTAGCTTTAGCAGAAGGATTTACGAATGCGGTCAGACACGCCCATCAAGCCCTACCGCGAGAAACGGCGATAGATATCGATCTGTTATTATGGAGCGATCGCATTGAGATTAGAATTTGGGATCGGGGTCAGCCTTTTAACCCCGATGCAATTGCCGAACCTAAACCAGGAACCTTACAAGAAGGAGGCTATGGCTGGTTTCTATTGCGGCGCTTAGCAGATCGAGTCGTATACGAACGGGCTGCTGACGGCAGAAACTGTTTACTAATTGTAAAAAGCGATAAAAACCGCCAAGAAGTTAAAACATAAATCGCGCAGGGTAATTGGTGTTGTGTAATTAATGACAAATTTTTTACAATTCTCCTACTCCCCTGTACGGGCGGGTTTAACTGTAGAATTGTTTGCTCTTCGATAGGTATGCTGAAAACCCGCCCCTAAAACTCCCGACCCCTAGCTATCCTAGAGGCAGAGCAGCTTAATAGAAAGAACATGAGCCTCAAGTCTTTTCAACTTAGTTTTTCCCGCCTCTCTGGTTGGCTCACCCTATTCCTCTTCATCTGGTTATTGGGTGCGGTAGGTCTTGGCTGGTTAGTCAACTCATTTCTAATTTTAATGGGACTGCTGTTGTTGGCTCCCGCGATCGCATTCGTCTGGTTTCGCTGGTGGCTGCAACGCAACCTCGTTCAGTCTGAATGTCCGGTGTGTAGCTACGAACTAGCAGCACTCAATCGCACCCAACTTCAGTGTCCTAGTTGTGGCGAACTCTTGAAAGTAGAGCAAGGCAAGTTGAGTCGCTTAACACCTCCAGGGACGATTGACGTGCAAGCTGTGGAAGTCGCAGCTAGCTCGGAAGAGTGATAATTCAGTTATCAGTTAACAGTTATCAGTTAACAGTTGTCACTTGTCATTGGTCGTGGGTGCAGTGTTAACCAATGACAGATGACGAACGAGCGATAGACAAATCTATTCACCTTTTTTCTGAGAGATTGAAAGAGTATAAGGATATTGTCCTTGAGTGCGATCGCCTACGTATAGCGAGTATTTTCCTGCTTCCCAGTAACCTGATATTTCGGGAGCTTCTCCTGCTGCTGTATCCGCCAATACGCAAAAACGTCGTTTTCCTGGTCCTTCAATCAGTAGTGTAGGTTCTCCTTCGCTCTGTACTTGTAGCTTGAGATATGGTAAAGGTTCTGGTACTTGTAGCACCTGACTGGGAGTCGTACTGATGTTACCGCAATCGCTATTTTTTTCTCCTCCAGATCTACCTTTAACAACTAGGGGGTCTGCTTCTAATTGGGGGGGGACTTTTACTACTGCTTCCTGAGCGAAAGTTGTAGCTGCGATCGCACAACTCATAATTAAAACGGAAGGTAGTATATTCCACTTTATTAACTTGTACATAGTAGCTTGCTTTGTCATTTTATTTATCCATTACGGACTTTAAATTACTAGGTTTAAACCACCTGAAATGCAGGTCATTTATTGGCTTTTCGAGAATCAAATGCTTGAATCTACTGCAACTATCACAAGGCTGAATCTGTTACTACCTCATAACCTCCGCCGCTAAATCTGCGTTTTCCGATAGAGCTTTAGCTGTAATTTGCAATTAATTTACAATGACGGTTAGACCGTTATTGAATCTAATTATAACAATTGGCTTTTCTCAAAAACTTGCGTAATTTCTCCATTTTTTGGGCGGAAAACCATTCATAACAAACATATATAGTTGTTTGTCAAGTTTTCCTATCCAAGTCAGTGTGTAGTTGTGCTTTGCATTAGCTACAATCGCCCTAATAACAGCGAGCAGCAACCAGTTGTCAGTTATCAGTGACCCGTGGCTGGTGGCTAGTGACTAGATGCTTCCGACTTGTGACTCGTGACTTGTGACTTGTGACTGCTCGCCACTCTCTTACTTTTTGGTAAAAGCATATGAATCCTCAATCAGAACAAGATTTGCAACAGCGTTTAGAACAACTAGAAAGAGAAGCAAATTCTGCATCTGCGGAGGTGACAAGACCGCAGCCTGCAACGCCTCAGATAGTACAACAGACAAAAATCGCTGCTAGCGAGCCATCGCCTTTGGGACAGTTTTTTAACTGGTTTCGTAATCTATCGAGTGTCAGCAAGCTTATAGTCATAAGTGTTGGAGCTGTATTTGGAATTGCAATTCTCAGAGCGGTGCTAAACCTAGTAGCAGCTGTCATCAGCTTAGGAGTGCTGGCATTGGTGTTGTATGTGGGATATCGGTTTTTTGTCAGTCGAGCTGAAACAAATAACCGATAGCTTGATGCCCGCGATCGAGGAGTGAAAACAAAGATAAGGGGAACTATTAAGATGGCGAATTCAAGTGTGAGGAGAAATGCCAATCGCGCTCGTCGTTCTGTGCAGGCGGAAAGCAAACCGCTACCACTAGCAACTAGACGCTTTGCAGCGTGGGCAGTAGAAGTTTCGCTGATTGCACTCAGCGGACTCATACCCTATAGCTTGGGAGAACAGGCAAAACTGGAGCCGTCGGGGGAGCAAGTCACCCCAAATCCAGTGGTCGCCCTGACTCAAAAAGCGATCGCCAGTACTCTCACTATACCCGCCGAACCGAGCGATCGCCGTCTCGTCACACCCCTGACGAATATATTTTGGTCTGTCGCTGTCGTCACTCCTTTGTTAGTAGGGGGATGGCAGCTGTATTTGCTGGGAAAAACAGGCAGTACTCTACCCAAGCGCTGGTTGGGGGTACGGGTTGTTTCTGCTGCTGGCACGGTTCCAGGTCTATCTCGGATCGCGATCCGAGAAACTTTGGGAATGTGGGGCTTACCACTCTCCGTAGCCTATATTATGTGGCGGGCGACGGCTTTTCCTCATGTGGGCATATTTTTCGGCTTGTCTTGTTTCTTCGTACTAGGTGAAGGCATGACTGCCCGTTTTCACCGTCAGCGGCGTTGTTGGCACGATTTAATTGCAGGCACTTACGTAGTGGATGCCAATCGCGCTATGACTATTTTGCCTGGAACTAGAGCGAAACAGTTAATAGGGAGCAGGGAGCAGGGAGCGCTTCGGTGCAGAGAGCAGGGAGCAGGGAGCGCTTCGGTGCAGGGAGCAGGGAGCAGGGGACTTGATAATAGTCCTTCGCCTCGGTTACAGCCTCAGCCATCAGTTGCTAAATCTGTCACTAATAAACCGAAAGTGCGGCGTAGTTGGTGGCAGTTGATGCGCCAACATCCTAATGTGTTACTATTTTTAGCTTTTTTGTCCTGCATGGTGGCAGTATTAGGAACCTTGATTGGAATTCAAATCTACATTCAGGCGCAAAAATACCAGCGGCAGTTGGCAGAGAATAAAAGCACGCAGTTTCTCACTCTCCTTCAATACCTAGATGCTAGTGGCACTACCCTGAGCGATCGCCAAAGGGCAATTCTGGCTTTAGGTACGATTGGCGATCCGCAGGTACTTCAGTTACTTGTCGATCTGCTCGGACAAGAGCAACGCCACGAGATTATCGGCACGGTACAGCAAGCTTTGGTTAGTTCTGGTTCCTCGGCTTTGCCATACTTACAGCGCTTGAATCAATCGATCGCAAATGAAATAGCTGCCGGACGTTATAGTAGTAGCCCTACCGAATTAGCTCGACGGACGCAACATTTGCAAGCCACTCAACAGGCGATCGGCAAAATTTTTGCAGTTTATGGTGGTAGGTTACAGGGCATGGATTTGAGCCGTGTTAATCTCGCGCCTAGCACCAGTCAAGATCGGGCTTTTACTCTAGAGCTAGAACGAGTCAATTTTGCTGGCGTAGCATTCAAAGGCGCTAATCTGAACCGTGCTAGTTTACCAGCCAGCCAGTGGCGTGACGCTGGAGCAGATCGGCACTGGGATACTTTTGACGACGCGATCGCCAATTTGAACCATGCCCAAATGAAGGGTGCTAACCTAACTAAAGCTAATCTCAGCCGCGTACCGATGGAGCGGATCGAGCTGATGCAGGCAAATCTCAACCAAGCCAATTTATCTGCTGCTAGTCTCGGTCATGCTAATCTCAGTAGCGCCCAACTCGTAGGGGCTAATTTACAAGCAGCAACTCTCGTAGATGCTAGCTTGACAGGAGCAAACTTAAGTACGGCAAATTTGTCTGATGTTAATTTACACGCCGCCCGTTTGAGTCGTGTCAGCGCTTTAGGCACGCGCTTGCAGTCAGCTAATTTGACCAAATCGAATTGGCAGGGGGCAGATTTATCGAGTGCGGATCTGAGTCATTCCAATCTCAGTCATGCTGACTTGAGCCTAGCGCGTCTCAGCAGCAGTAGTTTAAGTCATGCTCAAATGCAAAATATTAACCTGCGTCAAGCAGATTTGCGAATGGCAGATTTGCGCGGAGCGAATTTAGCAGGGGCTGACTTCCAGGGGACGATCCTGTTTAGTCCTCAACCTCCGGCATCAGGCGATCGCTTCATTGCCACGCCACCAGAATATACTCAAGCAGCATTAGTGCAGGGTGTTAATTTTAGCCAGGTGAAAAATTTAGATGCCCAGCAGATTGCTTATATTTGCGTTTATGGAGGATATCATCCACGTTGTCCTTAACGTTTTATTGTTCAACGTTTTATTCTTCTGCAACAAAGCGAACTTTTGCAGCCTGACCGACTAACAAGTTTTCTTGTAGGTTTTGAAATTGTACCTCGACTATATGAGTCCGATCTTGCTCTGGAATCGGATTAATTGTCACGACTGTTGCCTCAATCTTTTGGGCTGAAGCTGCTTTGCCTAGTTGTACGACTGCTCTTTGTCCTAAACGTAATGTATTAATTAAACTAGTACTAACAGAAACTCGTACTTTTAAAGATTTTAATTGCGCTAATTCTACTAGACCTCTACCAGCGTAGATGCGATCGCCCACAACTACGGGCAAATTCACAACAACGCCTGCTGCTTGAGCCGTGACTGGAAACGATCCTGTGAGATCTGATTCTTTTAGTAACAGAGAACGCTGCTGGTGAAGCAGATTTAGCCTCTGAGTTGCTTGACGAGACTGCGAACGAGCAAGTTGTGTCTGCCCTTCGATCGCAGCAAGTTGTTGTTGGTGTTCGAGTAGCGTTAGTTGCTTGCGAAGTTGCCACTGTCGGCGTTGTTGTTGCTCGATTTCTTGTAGGATTGCGCCTGTTTCTGCTTTAACTAAATTTGTTTTAGCGGCGGCTAACTGAGCTTGCGATCGCTCGACTTCACTTGAAGAAACTGCCCCCTGTCTAGCTAATTTTTTGAGGCGAGCGTGCTGCATTGCTGCTCTTAGGTATATGCCTTTAGCTTTTTGAACGACATCTTGTTGTTGTTGCCATAATTGTAAACTTAATGCAGCCTTACTCAAACGTGATTCTGTATCAAATAGTTGTTCGATCGCTCCGATTTTGCGATTAACAATTGATGTTTGTAGCTGGAGTTGCACTATTTTTTGAGCAGCATTTTCGTGTTGTTGTCGAGTTTTTTCAAGTTCTAAATTAGTCTGAAATCGTTCTTTTTGTAACCGATCAAGTTTTTGCCAACTCGCTAGATTTTCTAATTTTAATATCGGTTGACCGGGCTGAATGCGATCGCCAATATCGACATAGATTTCTTTTACAACTGCTGCTGTACTAGCAGAAACCTTCATTTTTTTGGCTGGATAAACTGTACCAGTAAACTCTAAATTTTCCACCGGAATATCTTGTTTGACAACCCTGGATAATGCAAATGAAGGTTGGGTATTTTGGCAAGTCAGATAAATTACTGTAGTTAAGCCAAATGCATAAATTGATAGTAATAATGATTCCCGCAAGCCGATATCTTTAAACCAGTTAAAAATGAGGCGATCGTTGTCATTCCATCTGGAGTGTTGCTGGTTGTTATTTAGAGGATTTTTTCCGAACAAAAGCATTGTCTGACTACAATTTATTACTAGTTTTTACTTGAAGAAAATTGAATTTTTAGATATTTTAAGCATAGATAAACAATTTTTATTGTAAGGTGGGCAATGCCCACCCTACGCTTAAATTTCACTTAAACCTCCTTCAGAAAGTGAAAGCCAGACCATTCTTAGCCCCCCTTAAAAAGGGGGATTGGAGGGATCTTCTGTGGCATAGTTTTACTGAAGTAGCCTAGTTGCAAAAAAATAAATTTAGCTGCCTTACAATCAGATATAGAACCTTACTGCTGCAAACAAGTGTTGTACACCAATTGGTGTAAATTTAACTGAACTACCAGAGAACTACGTAGAATTTCGGATCTATAACTTCGTGGAACTAAAATCAGTATGGCATAGGTATTTAAAATCACAGTGTAAATTCACACTCACTTAATTCAAAACTAGAGAAACTTGTCATTTTAATAAACACCATCAACAAAATAATCGTATTTTTACTGAGATCAACGCTCTCATTCGCTCCACAAACAACTTATGCTACGTGGTGAAGGTGAGCGGTCAACTACCAACTACCAACTACCAACTACCATAGAATTACAGAAATTGTTGGAGGTCTTGCCTCATGACCGCACCCCTGCTAGAGTGCCAGAATTACATCAACGGTCAATGGGTTGCCGCATCAGGTGAAACTCTAGAAAGCCGTAACCCCTCTGACTGGCGTGACGTAGTAGCAACTTTTCCCCGTTCCAGCGCTGCTGATGTCGATGCAGCCGTAGTAGCTGCCCGTAAAGCCTTTAAATCTTGGCGACTCGTACCTGCTCCCGCCCGTGCCGAAATAATTTATCGCGTGGGAGAATTACTGCTCCAACACAAAGAGAAACTCGCTCAACTCATTAGCAGGGAAATGGGTAAACCCCTGACAGAAGCCCGAGGAGACGTGCAAGAAGGCATTGATTGCGCCCTCTATATGGCAGGAGAAGGACGAAGGATGTTTGGGCAAACTACCCCTTCAGAAATGCCTAATAAGTTCGCGATGACAATGCGGATACCTGTAGGAGTTTGCGCCCTCATCACTCCCTGGAATTTTCCTGTGGCTATTCCTTGCTGGAAAGCTTTCCCCGCTTTGATTTGCGGTAATACAGTCATTCTCAAGCCAGCGGAAGATACTCCAACTTGCGTTCATTATCTCAGCCAGTTATTTCACAAAGCAGGTTTACCAAATGGCGTTGTTAATATCGTGCATGGTTTGGGAGAAGAGACAGGACGGGCGTTAGTCGAACATGCTGACGTAAATTTGGTGTCGTTTACCGGATCTTCAGAAACGGGGGCTGAAGTGGGTTCTGTTTGCGGACGCACTCACAAGCGTTCCTGCTTGGAAATGGGAGGTAAGAATGCTCAAATCGTGATGGCAGATGCCGATTTGCAACTGGCTTTAGATGGGGCTGTTTGGGGCGCTTTTGGCACTAGCGGACAGCGTTGTACTGCTACGAGTCGGCTGATCCTCCACCGCGATATTAAGGAAGAGTTTACTAACTTGTTGTTAGAAAGAGTTCATCAGTTACGATTAGGTCTTGGTACAGATCCGCAAACTGAAGTGGGACCGCTGATTAATTCTGCCCAATTGCAAAGGGTGAACCATTATTTAGAAATTGCCCGTGCTGAGGGGACAAAAGTATTGATTGGTGGAGATATAGCTAATACGGAAAATCTCGCACATGGCTTTTTCTTTGAGCCAACAATATTAGATAAAGTCACGCCAGAGATGCGCGTAGCGAAAGAAGAAATTTTTGGTCCTGTGGTGGCGCTAATAGAAGTCGAATCTTTTGAAGAGGCGATCGCCATTCTCAACAACACCCCATACGGTTTATCTTCTTCGGTTTATACCCGCGATGTCAATCTGGCGTTTCAGGCAATGCGCGATATTGAAGCTGGAATTACTTATATTAACGGTCCCACAATTGGGGCAGAAGTCCATTTGCCTTTTGGTGGTATGAAACAGACGGGAAACGGGCATCGGGAGGTGGGAACTGCGGCTTTAGATGTGTTTACAGAATGGAAAACTGTTTATGTAGATTATTCTGGGAGTTTGCAACGCGCCCAAATTGATAATCGCGCTACTTAATTTTCAACATTCTTACTAATCTATTTCTTGCCGCTGCTTGCAAATCAATGATTCTATCTGTTTCATCGACAATTTCGCCTGTAAGGATTTCTAATACGTCTTCGAGAGTGACAACACCGGAAACCGTGCCATATTCATCAACAACGACGACGAGGTGATTGCGGCTTTTTTGAAATGCTCTCAACAAGCGATCGGCATGAATCGTTTCTGGCACAAATCGAACTTTACGGGTGAATTCAGCAATTTTACGCTCGCGCTTTCCTTCTACCATTGCTGTTAGAAGTTCGTCTTTTAAAGTAACTCCAATAACTCGATCTAATGAATCTTCTATAACAATAATTCGCGTGTGTTGAGAATTAACTATATCTACTCTGCTTGCAGCTAGAGTCAAACCACCTCGTAAGTAAGTTAAAGCTGTTCTGGGAGTCATCAAATCGGCGGCCGTGAGGTCGTTTAGCATAAACACTCTCTGAATCATTTCGGCTTCATTATCCTCAATAATTCCTTCTTGATAGCCAATCTTTGCTAGTAACATGATTTCCGACTCATTTGTAGTCGGCAGTTTTTCTTTGCGTGTAAAAGGTGCTGTGGCTTTTTCCACGACCCAGACTAAGGGAGTGAAAATAAAAGTCAGTGCAGTTACAGGTAGAGCAGCGAGAAGAGCTAATCTTTGAGAATATCGTTCGCCTAAAGTTTTGGGAATAATTTCACCAAAGATGATGATGAGAAAAGTCAAAAGTCCAGAAAAAACTCCTAATAAAGTGTTACCTAAAACCGTCTCGGCAATGCGGCCGATCGCAATACTACCAACAATATTGAAAATATTATTGAGAATCACGATTGTCGCGATCGGGCGATTCATGCGATCTCGAATTGCTAGTAGTGCGACTGCGGCAGGATTTTTTGACTGTGCTAGCTGTCTGGCTTTAAGTGTAGAGACAGAAAATAAAGCAGCTTCTACGCTAGAACAGAGGGCAGAACCAGAAATGACAATCAGTACGGCAACAACTAAGGCAAGCATGACAAAATTGATAATTCAGAATTCATAATTATTAATTTAGAAATCATCGTAGAGGTATCGGGCTTATGGTGTATTTTTGGTCAAAAAGGACACAGAAGATAAAATCAGTTGTCAGTTATCAGTTATCAGTTATCAGTGAAGAAAGGGTGTAGGGTGTGGGGTGTGGGGTGTAGTGAGTGGCTAGTGGCTGGTGGAACCAGTGGAACCAGAATTGCTCCCGACATCTCCTCTGCCCCTCTGCTCCTCTGCTCCCTTGTCTCCCTTTGCCCCCTAATCCCCACTTCCTCCGGTCGCGGGGTCCCCGAGTTCCCCCTTGTCTCCCTTGTCCTCTCTATGCTAAGTATCCCAATTAAACGCCCTCTGCCGCTTGTGCCTCAGTTAGTGACTTCCTTACCTGGTCCCCGCGCTCAAGTATTGGTAGAACGCGATCGCGCTGTTACTTCTCCTTCCTATACTCGTGGCTATCCGCTTGTGGTTGCCCGTGGTGAAGGCTGTATGGTGGAAGATGTCGATGGTAACGTATTTTTAGATCTAACCGCAGGTATTGCCGTAGCATCGACTGGACACGCTCATCCTGAAGTTGTAGCAGCAGTTCAAGCACAAGCTGCCAATTTGCTACATATGTCGGGAACTGATTTTTACTACGAGTCGATGGTGGAGTTGGCGGAAAATTTAGCAACTCGCGCCCCTTTTCTGATTCCGGCAAAAGTCTTTTTTAGTAATTCTGGGGCTGAGTCTAATGAGGGGGCGCTGAAACTTGCTCGTTACTATACGAGACGTTCTCAAGTTGTTGCTTTCTTGGGTGCATTCCACGGACGTACTTACGGGGCAATGTCGCTGACAGGTTCTAAAGCCTTGCAACGACAGCACTTCGGTCCTCTATTACCAGGAGTGACTCACATTCCCTATGGTACTCATGCAGCGTTAGACTATTTAGAATCAAAGCTTTTTCCTACCGTTCTTCCCCCAGAGGATGTTGCAGCAATTTTTGTCGAACCAATTCAAGGGGAAGGCGGCTATATTGTGCCGGAAGATGGTTTTTTAAAACGAATTCGACAGATTTGCGATCGCCACGGTATTTTGATGGTTGTCGATGAAGTGCAAGCGGGGATGGGTCGGACTGGGCGCTTATTTGCGATCGAGCATTGGGGTGTAGTGCCGGATATTATTACTTTGGCAAAAGGCATTGCTAGCGGTCTACCTTTGGGCGCAATTTTAGCGCGATCGCACCTGATGACTTGGCAACCTGGCTCTCACGCTACGACATTTGGAGGTAATCCCGTGGCTTGTGCGGCGGCTAACGTAACCTTACGGTTGTTGGAAGGTGGTTTGATTGAAAATGCTCAAAACATGGGCAACTTATTGATATCCGGGCTTACGGAGCTGTCACAGCAATTTTCTTGTATCTCCCCTCCACGCGGTAAAGGATTGATGGTAGCAGTTGATGTCTTGGATGCGGATGGTAAGTTAGATTCAGAGCGGCGCGATCGCATTGTCGATTTTGCCTTTTTAAAGGGTTTGTTGCTCTTAGGTTGTGGCAAAGCAGCAATTCGTTTTTGTCCGCCCTTAGTCATTGACAGCAATCAAATTCAAGTTGCCCTGCAAATTCTCCAAGAGGTATTGAGTCAATAGTATAGTATTTCCAGCTTGAGTTATGAATGCTCGTAAAAGTTGTCATTGGTCATTTGTCATTTGTCATTTGTCAGACTCCTGGAGCGCACGTTACATTCAGATAAATAGCACTGTTTGCTGACTGTTCTTTTGATTTTTTGATTTTAACTTGCTTGCCAAGTGAGGAAACTCAAATGACTATTACTAATGAAACAGTTAATATTTCTCCGATAGAAACAGTATTAGCAGAAAAGCGAGTTGCATTTTATCACGTTGATTGGCAATCGTATGAGAAAATTTTAGAGGCTTTGGGCAATAACCGTGCTGCCAGGATTACTTATTATCAAGAAACTTTAGAAATTGCGACTCCTTTAGAAGAACACGAAAGCGCTCACGATCGCCTAGGCATTCTAATTCATATTTTGACAGAAGAACTCAATCTGAATATTAAAAGTATGGGTTCAACTACACTGAAAATACCGAATTTAAAAGTTGGCGCAGAACCAGACAAATGTTATTACATTCAAAACGAACCTGCTGTTAGAGGTAAAACAGTAGATTTATCTGTCGATCCACCCCCCGATCTAATTATAGAAGTAGATATTACTCACACAGATATTAATAAGAATCAACTTTATCAAGATATGAAAGTGCCTGAGTTCTGGCGCTACAATGGCAAAACCCTGAAAATTTATCTTTTAAGTCAAGAGCGATATCAAGAATCTGAAACTAGTCCTACATTTCCTTTATTAACTAAATCGACAATATATGAGTTTTTAGCTCAATGCAACACTCAAGGCGAAACTCAAACTAAACGCGCTTTCCGTGCCAAGCTAAGAGAGCAAGTTATGACACAGGAAGATTCATGACCGATATTAATTTAATTTCAGAATATAAATGCTTTGACGGGATGCAGGGTTTTTATAGCCATCATTCCCAAACTTGCAATATCGAGATGCGATTTGCCGTTTACCAACCACCTCAAGCGCGATCGCAATCTGTTCCAGTCCTCTATTTTCTCTCTGGCTTAACCTGCACTGAAGAAAATTTTATCACTAAAGCAGGGGCGCAAAGGTATGCTGCCGAGCATGGATTAATCTTAGTAGCTCCAGATACTAGCCCGCGCAATACGGGAATTGAGGGAGAAGATAAGGATTGGGATTTTGGTACGGGTGCGGGTTTTTATGTCGATGCAACAGAGGAACCGTGGCGATCGCACTATCAGATGTATAGTTATGTCGTGAAAGAATTACCTGAGTTAATCGTTTCACATTTTCCCGTCCAAGTCGAACGACAAGGAGTTTTCGGTCATTCTATGGGCGGACACGGGGCGTTAGTTTGTGCTTTACGCAATCCCGAACTATTCAAATCTGTTTCTGCTTTTGCACCGATTGCTGCACCAATGCAGTGTGCTTGGGGACAAAAGGCTTTTACAAATTATTTGGGGACAAATAAGGAAACTTGGCAAAATTATGATGCTAGCGAACTAATAATCAATAACAAAAACACTTCCCCCATCCTAATCGACCAAGGTACGGCAGATAAGTTTCTCAGTCAACAACAGTTGATGCCAGAGGTATTTGAACGAGCTTGTCATCAGGTTAAACAACCTTTAACTCTGCGCTTTCAGGAAGGATACGACCACAGTTATTACTTTATTGCTACCTTTGTGGGGGAGCATATTCGCCACCACGCTGCGACTTTGTGTCAATGAAATATACTACTCGATTCCCAGAGGGGCGGGTTTACGGGAAATGTCTGTTGGTAGCGAAGTTTGTTGACGAACCCGCCCTTACATTGTCGATGTCTAATTTGCCGATTCGAGTTGTTTTACCTCTTTTTCCTGTAGCAATAAACCCGTTAAATGAATAATAGATAGAACGATCGCGCCACCGGAAAGCAGGTAACTGTGGATGGTAAACAGATGTTGAACTGTGACAGTATTTACCGCGCCGCCACCCGTAAGGATATTACGAAGCTGAGAACCAATCGCTGGAAGCGCTTCAATCGTACCTAACTCAATTGTGAATCGCCAGTAACCAATTTGCGTCCAATCAAGTAATATTGCCGTCCAGCTTAAACCGATCGCGGTGAGTGTTAGTAAAATACCGCTAATCCAGGCAGTTATCCAGCTAGGGCGAAATCTTTCTCCTAAAAACATGACAACGATTTCAACCAAGGAGACACCGATTAAGCCATTACCAGCAAGAGAGTGAATCCGTTGGATTAACCAACCGTTAGGGATCTGAGTTGCGATCGCCCTCAGAGAATTGTACGCTCCCCCTGCTGTTGGTTCGTAGTAAAACGCCAGTAAAATTCCTGTCAGGGCGGCGATCGAACTTAAAGTCAGCATCACTACAGCCAGAACTGTAGCCAGTCGTCGCACTACAAAAGCGTAATAGCCATCTTTCATGACTGACCCCTGCTTTTGATGAAATTTCTTTGAGTATTTTTACCTTATCATGAATTTTTATTACTAAAATGTCAATCAG
>NZ_JBOFLP010000147.1:0-80926 GCF_051657925.1 Chroococcidiopsis sp. | reverse complement strand
GGTAGTACGTTCGCTAAATCTTGCCAGCGAAAACAGTATACCCCAGCGTTAACGCGACGATTTTGCTTTTGAGCTGCGCTACAATCGCGATCTTCAATAATTTGTTGGACGATGTTTTGACCGTTACAAAATACCCTTCCGTAACCTTGGGGATCGGAGAGTTGAGCCGTGAGAATGGTAGCAGCATGTTGGTGCTGTTTGTGGGTCTGAATCAGCCGCTCTAGCGTTTGGGGTCTTAACAGGGGAACGTCACCATTCAACACCAATAAATCCCCTTGAAAGCCTTCTAAATGCGGCAGGACTTGCTGAATTGCGTGACCCGTTCCTAATTGCTCGGTTTGTTCGACAAACTCCAACTTTGGCAGGGAATCAGAGACTAGCGAGCGGTTGGGATCTAAAAGAGCTGTCTTCACTTGCTCGGCTTGATATCCCACAATCACCAAAACTCGCTTGGGAGAGATTTCCAGACTACCCAGGATCGCTCGTTCGATCAGCGATCGCCCTCCGATTTGATGTAAAACTTTGGGCAACGTCGATTTCATTCGCGTACCGCGCCCAGCTGCCAAAATTGCTACCGCTACCATATGTTTAGACTTGGCTATCTGCTATTCGCCTATTCAAGGATAAAGGAATCAGTGACTTGTGACTAGTTGTCAGGGAGCAGGGAGCAGGGAACAGGGAGCAGGGAGCAGGGAGCAGGGAGCAGTTATCGGTGAAGACAGTAGTTATGACTAACCACTCCCACTTCCCACACTTCCCACACTTCCCACACTTCCCACACTTCCCACACTTCCCACACCCCACACCCTGGCAACTGTCAACTACCCATTACCCATTACCAATGACTTGACATTAACATTGATGTCAAGGTTTAGGGTGAGAGGGTGTATGTGCAGTTGCTATGACTTACTTCGCGATTACTCGTCTCCAAATCTTATCGAAAACGTTATTTCGAGTTTTTAGTCGAGAACATCTAGATGCGATCGCCGCTTTTGTTTGCGCTGTATTGGTACTTTTGGGCTGGATAGCGCTCCAACTAGGTTGGCTCGGGCTGGGATTGTTGTTACTACCAGCAGCATACGTTATCGGCGGGTATGAGAGCGCGAAGGAGGGGCTGACAACTCTGTGGCAAGAAAAAGAGTTGGATGTGGACTTGTTGATGATTGTCGCTGCTTTGGGGGCGGCGGGATTAGGTTTGTGGCGGCGGGAATATTACTTAATTGTCGATGGGGCAGTTCTAATTTTAATTTTTGCTATCAGTGGGGCGCTGGAAAGCTATGCAATGCAGCGCACGGAACGAGATATTCGCAGTTTGATGAGTCTGAGTAGCGATACAGCTAGGGTACTGGATCGCGGACAGGAAAAGTTGGTTGATGTCGATCGGTTACAAGTTGGCGATCGCATTTTAGTTAAACCTGGGGAACTCATTCCTACCGATGGCATCATTCAAGAAGGCTACAGCACCCTCAACGAAGCAGCAATTACGGGGGAGTCTTTACCAGTAGAAAAGACTGTAGGGCATGAAGTTTTTGCAGGAACTTTAAACGGTAACGGGGCTTTAATTCTGCAAGTGCATCAGCCGCCGGAAAGCAGCTTAATTCAGCGCATCATTCAATTGGTCAAGCAAGCCCAAACAGAAGCACCTCCTTCACAAATGTTTATCGAACGCTTTGAGCGCGGCTATGCCAAAGTTATCGTTCTCGCTGGGATTTTATTGGCAATTTTACCCCCGTTTATTTGGGGTTGGAATTGGGAAACAACAATTTATCGTGCCTTAATTTTTCTCGTTGTTGCCTCTCCTTGCGCGTTAATGGCAGCAATTATGCCGACATTGCTATCGGGAATTGCCAACGGTGCAAGACAGGGAATTTTATTTAAAAGTGGAGCGCAGTTAGAAATGATGGGAAAAGTGCGGGCGATCGCATTTGATAAAACTGGAACTCTCACCACGGGTAAATTAGCAGTCACAGAAGTTATCCCTACCACCGGGCATTCAGTCGATGAAGTTTTACAAATTGCTGCTGCTTTAGAAGCCTATTCCGAACATCCTATCGGTCAAGCGATCGTCACCGCTGCCCAACAAAAACAAATCGAATTCCTCCCTGCTGTTGGTGTATATTCTCACCCAGGACAAGGAATTATTGGCGAAGTCTGTCAACAGCAAGTCCTAGTAGGAAAAGCTGATTTTTTAATTCAAAATTCAAAATGCAAAATGCAAAATTTGGAGTTAACTAATAACTCCCCTGTACGGGCGGGTTTAGCAGATAGCTTGACAACTCAAGGTGGCGATTTTTGGTCAAACCCCGCCCCTACAACTCCCGAACTATCCCAACGCCTCGAAACCGAAGGTAAAACCGTCATCTGGGTAGCAAGAGAAAGTGATATCATCGGGATTGTGGCTGTAGCCGACACCCTACGTCCCAAGGCTGCTGAAGTCATTAAGCACCTGAAACAATTAGGAATTGAGGAAACAATCGTCCTAACGGGCGACAATCAGCGTACAGCCGCTCGCATTGCTCGATCTGTCGGGATCGACCGCGTTTATGCTGAATTATTACCCGAAGATAAAGTCAAAGTCATTCGTCAACTTCAGAGCCAATATCAAACTGTAGCTATGGTAGGAGATGGCATCAACGACGCACCAGCCTTAGCTCAAGCATCGGTAGGTATTGCTATGGGTGTGACTGGTAGCGATGTTGCTTTAGAAACCGCCGATCTTGTTTTGATGGCAGATCGTTTAGAAAAATTAGTAGTAGCAATTCATTTAGGTCGTCGTTCGCAAAGAATTATTAAACAAAATGTTACCTTTGCTCTCAGCTTTATCGTGCTATTATTAATTGCTAATTTTACTGGCAACATGAATATGCCAATTGGCGTAATTGGTCATGAAGGATCGACTGTCATTGTGACTTTGAGTGGTTTAAGATTGTTAAGAAATTGGTAATTGGGAATTGGGAATTGCTCC
Source organism: Chroococcidiopsis sp. (assembly GCF_051657925.1). Taxonomy (NCBI): domain Bacteria; kingdom Bacillati; phylum Cyanobacteriota; class Cyanophyceae; order Chroococcidiopsidales; family Chroococcidiopsidaceae; genus Chroococcidiopsis; species Chroococcidiopsis sp. The sequence continues at coordinate 77,961 of NZ_JBOFLP010000147.1, read as the reverse complement.
CCTGCACCTGAAGCCCTTCTGCTCTCTCGTCCCCCTGCTCCCTGCTCCCTACTCCCTACTCCCTAATAGAAATTTTTAAATTAACGATATAACTAGAATCCAAATTGAAAAGATTAAACATGCAATAATTAATCTTGGCTCAGAGAACATAATTAACGCGATTAAACCCAGACATCCTAAAATAGCTCCGTAGACAAGACCCATCTCAAACAAACTTCGATCTTCGCTTTTTCTGGTCATGGCTAAGCTATTAGTGGAAATATTGAGTTTTAGAAATATCGAGTTGTAGACGCGATCGCGCCTGACTTTGATAAATTAATTAATTCAAATACTTTATTTATACTACGTATTTGCTACTGAGTCTAGTCAGTTTGTCAAGCTCATCACATATATCATTGACTACTTAACCTTAATAGATAACATCCGCTCTAGCATCACAACTTTTTGCAAACGGGCAAATGCTTTATTTCTCTGCTGCTGAAGACGATAGTGTAGGCGCAACTTTCTAGTAATGAGTATTGAGACGAGCATAAATATTGGTAATACGATAATTGCCGATGGAATCAGCAAATCGTTGTGACTAGTTTGCGTGTCTGCATTAGATTTGCTACAAGTCTCCTGCCAAGTTTTAGTATTCGCCCAAGCTTTAGGCGTTTGACAGATATTAGCAGCGTATAAATTATCCACTTTTGATTCTCCTGGGTAGTGACTCCATATATATCTACTCACCCAAGACAGCTGAATTCGGATTATTGGCTAAACAACCATCTTCCATGTAAACAATGCGATCGGCGATGTCGAGAATGCGGTTATCGTGGGTGACAAGCAGGATGGTACAACCTTGTTCCTTTGCCAAACGCTGCATAATCTCTACCACATCACGCCCAGATTTTTTATCAAGTGCGGCTGTGGGTTCGTCTGCTAACACAATTTTAGGATGACTCACTAACGCACGAGCGATCGCCACCCGTTGTTTTTGCCCTCCTGAGAGGTTTTCTGGATAATAATCGACTCGATGTCCCAAGCCAACGCTTTCTAGCATGGCTGTGGCTTTAGCATTTAAATCCTCAGCAAGATAGCGATCGTGTAATTCTAAAGACATTCTTACGTTTTGTTTCACAGTAAGAAATGACATCAGATTGTGTGCTTGAAAGATATATCCAATTTGGCAGCGTAACCGAGTTAATAGTTGTTTGTTTGCCCCGCGAATTTCCTGCCCGAGTATTTTCAAACTACCCTCTTGGGCCGATCGCAACCCTCCCATCAGGCTTAATAGAGTTGTTTTACCAGAGCCAGAAGGACCAGTCATAATTACAATTTCTCCTGGCATAATCTCTAAGTTAATGCCAAACAAAGCTTGTTTGCGAAGTTCTCCTTGTCCAAAATAGTGATTGAGATTTTGGATAGAGATAACAGGTAAGTTTAGTTCTGCTATTGACGTATTTTGGGCTGTTGATTGCATAATTTCTTCTTCGTCTATTGACGTGAATAAAATTGAGGTGATTTTGAGTGAAGCGACATAACTTGCTTGACTTCAAAGTTAATAGCTCGATCTGAGTTTTTAATTTCTAAATAGAGTAGAATGACACCAAGAAAGAGCAACATTGTTCCTATTAAAAATAGACAGATAACTGCTACAGTGATTGCAGTTATACTAAAAACTCTTGTTAGAGCAATCGCCATCATTGAACTCAGAAAGCTGAGAATAGCAAGATATATTATCAAAATGGCATTTCGTAATAATAGATGGCGACGGCAAAGCAATATAAGTTGTGTATCGACGATATCTAAAACCACTTCTAATGCATCGTCAGATAACTTGTCATATATCGAGAGTTCCAAAGCTTCTGCACGTTCGCGAGTCAGCGTCCGAATGCGAGAACTAATGTTTGCATAGCGTCCTAGTGCACCACCTTGAATCAGAGTGCAAGCTGTCACTATAACAGTAGGAGCTACAATGAGCTGGATTATTTGTGTAACAATTTCAATAGTCATGTTAGAGCGGCATTTAGAAAACGTCAGCAGGATCGGCAGAACGCAATTTTTGCATGGCGATCGCCCCGGATATGCTACACATTACAAATGTAATCGTTAGCACGAAAATAGCTCGTTCGAGCTTCATCCCAATCGGCATTAAAATTACTGCTGCTGCAATCTGATACAGTCCTATAGAAATTAGAAAACCTGGGATATATCCCAAAATTGCTAATATTAAAGATTCCTGAATCAAAACACCTAATAAGTAGCGATCGCTATATCCCATTGCTTTAAGCGTGGCGTATTCTGGTAAGTGATTGGCAACATCGGTGTAAAGAATTTGATAAACAATCACGATGCCTACAATAATCCCTACGACCACGCCAAGTCCAAAAATAAATCCGATCGCACCTTGGCTTTCCCAATAGTATTTTTCTACCTCAGCAAATTCTTTTGGTGTCATAACTCTGACATCATTTGGTAAATTTGCTATTAATTGTGCTTTGGCTATTTCTGCACTTGCCCCCGGCTTGAGTTGAATTAATCCAATTTCAATTTGATTTGATTTGCGATCTGGCAATAGTTTTAGGAAAGTCGAATTGCTAACGATCGCATTACCATCAGCAGCAAAAGATGCACCAATCCTGAATAAGCCAATTGTCCGAATATTTTGTCGATTTAATTGTACTTCTATACTGCCTTGCTTTTCTACTGTCTCTGCGATCGCACCATATTCGGGACGAGAGGCGCGATCGAATAAAGCAGTATTTAACAGTTGCAATCGTTTTGCATTTTGTTGAATTTCTGGTACGGCAAAGCTAGGTGCATTCGGATCGATTCCCCAAATTAAAATAGTTCTGTCAATTCGCGTTGCAGGATTTTTCCATTCACCTCTCCCAATATAAATTGAACTAACAGAAGACACGCCATTGTATGCTAATGTTTGATATAATCTTTCTCTGGAAAAACTTTGCAACGTAGACAGCGATTCAAACTGACGGTTAATCATCACTAGATCTGCTTGTAGCAAACTTTGTGTCTGTGTTGCACTGTCGTATAGAGAATCATTGAATCCTAGTTGGATAAAAATTAGCATATCAGCAAAACCAATTCCCGCGATCGCAACTAGCAATCGCGTCTTTTCTTTCATTAGCTGATGCCATGCCAAAGGAATTTTTTTGAAAAAATTTGAAAGTTTCATAGCAAGTTTTACGTATGGATGTAGTGTGTTCTATCTCAAGCGTGAATTATCAGTTCAATTTATCAAAGAGGTTCTCGTTTCATCGTCCAAAAATTTAATTTTCCTGCCAGCAAACTCTCATTCCTGACAATCTCAAATCCATGTCTTTGATATAAACGTACACCTCCTTCAGTAGAGGTTTCTAGATAGCAAGGTAATCTATCTTTATCTGCTTGTTGCAGAACTGGTTGTAACAGCAAACTACCAATTCCCTGACGTTGATAAGCAGGTGAAACACCTAACATAGATAAATACCAATGCGGTTGAGGTAAATCTTGCTGATGATATTTCTCAAATGTAAAAAGTATTGAGAGCAATTTTGCTAATTTGCTCAAACGTATATGAAATGGCAGAGTATATAAACCTAAGCTAAGTAACCGAAGATCGTTGAGTGGATATTTTCCTGGTGGTATCCAAATCGCGATACCTTTCAAATCATTTGTAGTCGTATAAATTTGGTTGTAAGGCTGGTTGTAGCGCAACATAGCTTTAGCAAAACGCTTAATTGCATTAATTCTTGCCTGTTCTTCTGCTTTGGTAAAGTAACGAAATGTTGGATCGTTGGCGAATGCATGAGCTAGAATTTCGCTAGCAGATTCAATTTGCGAGTGCTGTAAGTACGTCACTTCCATATTCATTATCTTCTCTTTGAAGTCAGGTTTTTAAAATCTTAATCTATCAATTTCAGAGTTTCTAACAAAGTTTTCGTAATTACTTCTCAGTCAGCTTTCGGTATCTCATGAGAAGAAATAAGGGTAAACCTGTAGAAACACCAATTAAGCTACTTGCGAAATAAACCCATAGATATTTCATCCCCAATCGCGAACCTTCCCACGCAATAAATACCCACAACACTAATTCTGCAATAATTACATCCCAGCCAAATAAGGCTGAAATCTTATTAGTAAATAACTGCTCTACAAAAATTTGAGGGTTGAATCCTTGCTCGAATAGAAAAGGTAAAATCTCAGAGAAGGCTAAAGCAGTGCCTAATATACAAAGTGTTGAATACAAAACTTGCATCATCTCAATTTCTCCTTCATTTGCGCGTGAAATATAATCTGTTGTGTGGCAGGGATTTTGCATTCTATCCCTGGTGCAGCGGCAAGATCTTGGTTCAAATCCGTATTGTGGGGAGGGCGGGTTTTGCATTCTATCCCTGGTGCAGCGGCAAGATCTTGGCTAAACCCGCCCCTACAGATCTCGTCTGTTGGTTCAACATCAATAGAATGAAATTATTTATACCGAACATGCGTTATGCCTTGAAACAAACAAAACCTACAGTTGAATTGCTGTTTCTACCTGTAAATTCGTCAACCCAGCTACCTGTTGACTAGCTTCTGGAGTGAGGCGAATTTTAACTTCGACTATGCGCCGATCTAGATTTTCTCCGGGCTGGTTGCTGAACACATTTTGCCGATCTACCTGCAAACCGATTTGGGAAACCTTACCGCGCAACTGTTCTGAAATTGCTTGACTAGTAATAATAGCTGGCTGTCCCAACTTAACTTTACCAATATCAGTTTGATAAACTTCGGCGACAGCAACCATTTGAGCCGTTTGTCCCATTTCTACAATGCCCGAATCACTAATTTTTTCTCCTTCTCGCGTGCGAATCTTGAGAATTTGCCCAGATATAGGAGCGCGAATATAAGCTTCTTGTAGCTGCGTTTCGGCTGTTTTCGCTGCTGCGATCGCAGTATCCACTTCTGTTTGGGCTGCATTCACGTCTACCGGACGTACCTCGGCAATCTGATTCAAGGTAGCTTTGGCTTCTTGTAGTTGAGCCTGTAAAGTTTCCACCGTGCGGTTTTTCCCCGAAAGCGCTTCCTTTAACTGTGCTTGAGCGGTTTCTAGGGTCAATCGCCTGCTATCTATGTTCGATGCAGAGATCGCACCTTGACGATATAATTGTAAAAAACGATTATACTCTGCTAGGGCGTTGCTGACTTCTGCTTGATAGCGAGCAATAGTAGCATTTTGAGTTAACGTTTCTCCAGCAATTTCTGCTTGTATACGGGTAATAGTCGCTTCTTGCGCTTTAATTTCTCCTGTTTTTGCCCCTGCTCTCACCTGTGCTAACTTAGCTTGGGCAACTCTGACTTGTTCGCGTGCTTGTGCCAAAGCATTTTGCAAGCGATCGCGAGAATCTAAAATCGCAATTGTTTGTCCTGCTTTGACGCGATCGCCTTCTTTAACTAATAATTGGTCTACGCGATCGCCATCCAATGCAGATGGGGCAAATAAGCGAATTGCTTCTGTTTCTGGTTCCAGTCGTCCCAAAGCCGTAACTTGCGTCACTGGGGGAGTTGTCGCCACAGGAGGGGAAGGCTGAGAAGATTGAGAAACGACATAAAAGCCAGTTGCTCCTGCGATCGCAGTTGCCGTAAGAATTAACCCAGTCAACCAGCGATTTGAAGGTTTTAAAATTTCATTGGTCATTGGTAGTTGGTAGTTGGTAGTTGGTCAGTAATTGCTTAGTGAAAATTCACTTCCAATTTACGACTTACGACTTATGACTTAAGCAAGGTATGCTACGAGAATTTTGCTGAGTAAGGTTGCTTGTTCTGGATAGGAAATTGTTTCAGTTTCAAATATTCCTCGCATTAATAAACCGTAAAGATAGTTCAAGACAAAATCCGCGATCGCTTTATCTGGTACTTGCAAATAGTCGGCGATCGCTTGCGTAGTCTTATCCCAAGAGCTATGAAAAGCATTATTTCTACTCGATTCAGCTTTTTCCTGCTGGTAGAATTCCACCCAAAGTAAAACTTGCTTGCAAAAATTATCTTCATTTTTAGCTACAAAATTGAACATAATTTCAATTCGCTCTGTTAAGGTGGGTGGATTTCCCGCCTCCGCCAAGAAGTTGAGCAAGTCTTGTCTGTCTAGTTCTTCTACCAACTGAAGAAATAAGGCTTGTTTGCTGGGAAAGTAATGATAAAGCGTCCCTGTAGACACGCCCAACCCTTGAGCTAACTGTCGCATGGTGATCGAACCGTAGCCTTTTTCGGCAAATAGATCGAAACTCTTGAGCAACAGTTCTTTACGATATTGGTCGCGGTCAACAATCTTGGGCATCGGGACAATTAATTTGACTCTACATTAGATCGAACGTTTGATATAAATAAATATAAAACAAACGTCCAATATAAATCAAGTAGGAGCGGTTTTTTTTTACAGCAGATATGTCAAGTAACAAATACGTTTGCTGGCAAACCCGCCCGTACCGAAATTGTAGGGGCGGTTTTTTGCGGAGATTTGTAAAAAACAAACAGTTTTGCTGGCAAACCCGCCCGTACCGAAATTGTAGGGGCGGTTTTTTGCGGAGATTTGTAAAAAACAAACAGTTTTGCTGGCAAACCCACCCGTACCGAGAATAAGGAGGAATTTATAGTTGCAGAAGTTACGCAGTTGAGATCCCCCAACCCCCTTAAAAAGGGGGCTTTAAATTCCTTCCTCTTGAAAGGGGCTGGAAATCCCGTCCTTTTAGTTACTTGTAGCGATCTCTTCCACCCTTGCTTAATCCTCCCATAAAAAAGGGGTTCTAAATTCCCCCCTTTTTAAGGGGGGTTAGGGGGGATCGAGATCTCGCTTCTTCAACTGCGGATCTCCTCTCAGTTCCTACAATTAGGCATCATCCAAAGCAGCAATACCGGGCAGTTCCTTACCTTCAAGTAACTCCAAGCTAGCGCCGCCACCAGTTGAAATATGGCTCATTTGCTCGGCTACACCGACTTTTTCCACCGCTGCTACAGAATCACCACCACCAATGATGGAAGTCACGCCTTGCTTGGTGAGATCGGCAAGAGTACGAGCGATCGCTTCTGTGCCTACAGCAAACTTATCAAACTCAAATACACCCATCGGACCATTCCAAATCACCGACTTGCACTCAGCCAGCGCTGCTTGGAACGTCTTGACCGAATCTGGACCAATATCCAAACCCATACCATCAGATGGAATATTATCCACACTGACGGTCTGAGCGTTGGCATCAGCAGCAAATTTATCTGCTACCACCACATCTGTAGGTAACAGCAAATCGACACCACGTTCTTTTGCCTTAGCTTCCAAAGATTTAGCCAGTTCTAGCTTGTCTTCTTCCACCAGCGACTTACCAACATTCAAACCCCGTGCTTTGTAGAAGGTGAAAATCATCCCACCACCCAACAGCAGCTTATCGCACTTGTCCAACAGCGTTTCGATGACGCCAATCTTACTGGAGACTTTCGAGCCACCAATAATTGCCGCTAGGGGACGCTGAGGATTTTCGATCGCGCTTTGGAGATACTGAAGTTCTTTTTCAATCAAATAACCTGCTACCGAAGGGCTGAGGTAGTGAGTTACGCCCTCAGTTGAAGCATGGGCGCGGTGAGCCGTACCAAAAGCATCATTTACGTACAAGTCCGCATTTGCGGCTAGCTTTTGAGCAAATTCTGGATTATTCTTCTCTTCGTCGGGATAGAAGCGAACGTTTTCCAACAGTAACACCTGACCATTTTGCATTCCTGCAACTTTGCCAGCAACCTCATCACCGATACAATCGTCGCACTTAATAACTTCTTGACCGAGTAATTCGGAAAGGCGCTTAGCAACGGGAGTCAGACGCAATTTATCATCTACACCTTTGGGACGACCGAAGTGACTAGCCAGGATGACTTTAGCACCCTTTTTAATTAAATCTTGAATTGTCGGCAGTGCAGCACGAATGCGGGTATCATCAGTGATATTGCCTTGGTCGTCTAGCGGTACGTTAAAATCTACCCGTACTAACGCCCGCTTCCCAGATAAATCTGACGAGGATAAATTTGCTAGAGTTTTTTTGGACACAGCGTCAACCTCCTAATTGCCTTTTTGGTTTAGTCCATCATTTAGCGCCGTCCACATTTTACCGAAGCATGGGTATCGGAGTTACCACAAATGTTTAAGACTGTTCTGTTTCCGATCGATCGCAGCCGCGAAACACAAGAAGCCGTAGGAGTCGTGGTTGAAATCGTGCAAAAGTATGGTAGTCGTCTAATACTGCTATCGGTAGTAGAAGGATCGGAGGAGGCTGACGAGGGCATGGAATCGCCTGATGTCGTAGCCCGACTTCTCGAAGATGCCCAGTCCGTCTTCAAGCAGCAAGGCATTCAAACAGAGGCATTCGAGCGGCAGGGCAAGCCTGCATTTATTATCTGTGATGTAGCCGACGAAGTTGGTGCTAACTTAATTGTCATGGGATGCCGAGGACTCGGGTTGACAGAAGAAGGAGTCACCGAAAGCGTCACCAACCGCGTAATTAATTTATCTCCCTGTCCGGTTTTAGTTGTACCTTAATGAGGGAGCAGAGAGCAGGGAGCAGGGAGCAGGGAGGAAAAGAGCTGAGGAGCAGGAGAGCAGAGGAGCTGAGGAGCAGGGGAGCTTCAGGAGCTGAGGAGCAGGGGAAAACCAACTACCAACTACCCATTACTCATTACCCATTACCAATTACCTATTACCCATTGCCATTCACAAATGACCAATGACCAATGACAAATGACAAACGAAATTCAATGGTATCCAGGTCACATTGCCAAAGCAGAAAGAGCGCTTGCCGAACAACTGAAGTTGGTTGATGTGGTATTGGAGGTACGGGACGCACGGATTCCACTAGCGACCCACCATCCGCGCATGCCAGAGTGGGTAGGCAATAAAACACGAGTATTAATCCTCAACCGCGTCGATGCAATTCCCCCTGCGGTGCGGCAGTTGTGGCAGCAGTGGTTTAAGACACGGGGAGAAACAGTTTACTTTACCAATGCTAAAGATGGTAACGGTGTAGGACAAGTATTGCAGGTAGCGCAAAGAGCAGGTGATGAAATTAATCAACGCCGCAAAAATCGCGGCTTGTTAGCCCGTCCCGTGCGGGCAGCAGCAATTGGATTTCCCAACGTAGGTAAGTCAGCGCTGATCAATCGGCTGTTGAAGCGGCGGATTGTCGTCAGTGAGGCTCGTCCTGGGGTAACGCGCCAGTTGCGCTGGGTCAGAATTTCCGATCGCGTCGAATTGTTAGATGCACCTGGGGTAATTCCGACTAAGCTAGAAGACCAAGCAGCAGCAATTAAGTTAGCTATCTGCGATGATATTGGTGATGCTGCCTACGATTCTTACCAAGTGGCTGTTATATTTATCGATTTGCTGCAAGATTTAATGGCAACTGCTCCCGAATTCATGCCAGAAAATCCTCTATCTCGCTACAAAATCGATTCGTTAGGCATGACGGGAGAAGAGTTTGTCTATGAGTTATCGGCAAAACGCGATCGCGGCGACTTGGAACGCACGGCAAGACAGATACTGATAGATTTTCGCAAAGGAACTTTGGGGACAGTTCCCTTAGAGTTACCACCGAATTAATTTTTGTAACTTTTCTTTTCATCCAAATAAACTAAAAGAGGGAAAATAGCTCAAAGCTACTCCCTCTCTTATCCATTGATGGTATCTCGTATGAGTTTTAGAGATCGCCGTTGCGAAAGGCAAGGACAAAAATAACTGCTGGACCAGCTAGCATGATCAGGGCAACGCTTACTAGTTGAAACAGAGTTTCCCACTGAAAACTACCGATCGCATCAAAAATTCCAGACATAAGATTTATCTCTCCTCCCAGCTTGTCTATTTAACGTCGATTTCTTACATAAAAATCCGCACCTTATTTTACCTAGAGGAGAATTACCGGATTTAATTAACTTAACAAATCTATAACAAACCACAAATAAACCCTTGCTGCTCTCATTTTAGTGATGGGGGAACCAAAATCGCTAAGCTTGAGTAGCGGGAACTCTATCATCACCCAATCTGAATATTATGGCGACTTGGAAATGGCAACTTGGAAATGTGTAAAACAGTGTGGCGCTTGCTGTCATCTCGACCCAGAGGAACGCCCAGACATAGCAGAGTATTTGACACCAGAAGAGTTAGCACTCTATCTCAGCATGGTAGGTGAAGGTGGTTGGTGTATCAATTACGACCATTTAAAGCGAGAATGCAAAATCTACCCCAACCGTCCTCGCTTTTGCCGAGTCGAGCCAGAAATATTCTTAGATATGTACGGCATCGAGCCGGAAGAAGTCAACGATTTTGCGATCGAGTGCTGCGAGCAACAGATTTCCGGCGTTTATGGCGATCGCAGCCTGGAAATGGTGCGGTTTAGTAGGGAAGTTAGTGATTGGTAGTTGTTAGTTGTTGATTGTTAGTTAACTGGTCACTGGTCGCTGGTCACTGACCACTGATAAAGGGGTTGCCTTTTGTCATAATTTGGCAGAAAATGAAAGGAATATGAAAAGTATCGCGTATTAAACTGAACTGCTTGTGAAACTGGAATCTGCACCCCCTCAGCGATCTAGCTTATCTGACCAAATAACAGCACTGGAGAAACAGGTTTTGGAAACACACAGCCAACCTGTTATCAGCGTTAGCGATCGCCCCCCGCAACAGCAAAAGCAAACACAGCAGTCTTGGTGGGCAATATACGCCTCGACATTTTTCACCATATTTTTGGCAGAATGCGGTGATAAAACCCAACTTTCCACGCTGTTGATGAGTGCAGAGTCTCAATCACCCTGGATTGTCTTTGTAGGTGCAGCCGCAGCGTTAATTACGACTAGTTTACTAGGCGTACTCTTGGGACAGTGGTTAGCAAAACACCTATCACCTAGAAAGTTAGAAATTGCCGCAGGTACGAGTTTACTACTGATCGCGATCGCCTTAGTAGGAGATATTTTACTTTCGTAGAAGATCCCCCCTAGCCCCCCTGAAACAGGGGGGAACAAGAGAGAAATTCCCCTTTTAAGGGCGATCTAGAGGGACTGATAAAGATGCCCTCACCCCTCACTCCTCACTCCTCACTCCTCAACTTCATGGACTGGAAACTACTAGGAATTAGCTTTGTCACTGTTTTTCTCTCGGAATTGGGAGACAAAAGCCAACTAGCAGCGATCGCCCTCAGTGGCGGCTGTAAATCTCCTCGTGCTGTCTTTTTTGGCACGGCTAGCGCTTTGGTATTGACAAGTTTGCTGGGAGTTTTAGCAGGTGCGGGTGCAGCTCAGTTGCTACCCGTAAAATTCGTCAAGGCGATCGCGGCTGTGGGTTTTGCCGTTCTTGCAATTCGGTTATTATGCTTTGGAGACAATTCTCAGGAAACTGAGGAAACTACGATCTAAAAGGTGCAAATTCTACCTGTTGTCAAATCAAGTATTAAATGCACTCTCTTGGTTTCAAGGTAGTGCGTTAATTAACGCACCTACTCGCAATTGTGAAATTCACGGCTGAAAGCGGTATTGTGTGAAAAGGTATAAAAAACCAAGTTTTATAACTTATGACCGCCGTTCATCCCAATCATAAGAAAGCCAAAGCCCTCAAATCAGGAAGCCGCCGCCCAGCTAAAGAACTTTGCAGCGAGTGCGGCTTGTGCGATACATATTACATCCACTATGTCAAGGAAGCCTGTGCCTTCTTAAATCAGCAATTTGACCAATTAGAAACTCAAACGCACGATCGCAGCCGTAATTTAGACAATCCAGACGAACTTTACTTCGGCGTGCATCAATCGATGACAGCGGCGCGAAAAAAAGAACCGATTCCAGGGGCGCAATGGACGGGTATTGTTAGTACCATTGCGATCGAAATGCTAAATCGCGGCATTGTAGAAGGTGTAGTCTGCGTCCAGAATACCAAAGAAGACCGCTTTCAACCGATGCCAATTATTGCCCGTACCCCAGAGGAAATTTTAGCCGCACGGGTAAATAAACCTACGCTGTCGCCTAACCTATCGGTGCTAGAACAAATAGAACAGTCAGGTATGAAACGGCTGTTGGTTATTGGTGTCGGTTGCCAAATTCAAGCATTGCGGGCAGTAGAAAAACAACTCGGCTTAGAAAAGCTGTATGTTTTGGGAACTCCTTGTGTGGATAACGTTACCCGTGCGGGATTGCAAAAATTCTTAGAAACGACTAGTAAATCACCCGATACGGTAGTACATTACGAATTCATGCAAGACTTCCGCGTTCACTTCAAACACGAAGATGGTTCGGTAGAGACAGTACCTTTCTTTGGTTTAAAGACAAACCAGTTGAAGGATGTATTTGCACCTTCTTGCATGAGTTGTTTTGATTACGTCAACTCCCTTGCCGATTTGGTTGTCGGTTACATGGGTGCTACCTTTGGTTGGCAGTGGATTGTTGTCCGTAACGATCGCGGTCGCGAAATGCTGGATTTGGTGCAAGATAAATTAGAGCTACAACCAGTCATATCGCAGGGCGATCGCCATCAAGCAGTACAACAGAGTATACCTGCTTATGACAAAGCGGTGACTCTGCCCATGTGGGCGGCGAAGTTAATGGGTTTGGCGATCGAAAGAATTGGTCCGAAAGGATTGGAATACGCCCGGTTCTCAATTGATTCTCACTTTACACGGAATTATCTATACGTGAAGCGGAATTATTTAGAGAAGTTGGAAGCGCATGTACCGGAGTTTGCTAAGCGAATTGTAGGGCAGTATAAGTTGCCGGATTAATGCCTTGATGCGACATTCTTCTTAAATCTTCACAAGACTCACCTGCATAATTTTCTTCCATACTGCTGATAAGTAGATAGCGGAGGAAACACGCTATTTCTAGGAGGTGAGACAACAAGCAGCGCGGTAGTGATTTTGAAGAATTTTTCCTCGAAAATAAACATACCCCTGCTGGAGATAAAAATTAAAAATACTGTTATGGAAGAAATTGAGGTGAGTCTGCGTCAATTGGTCGTAGAAACTTGTCAGCACCAAGTCGGTAGTCTCGATCGCCAGCGAGGTTTAACTAGAATTGTCCGCTCGATTGCCAAGTCTGGCAAGCTGTGGAAAGAAAATACTCCCGATTACGAGGATGCTTTACAACAAACCTGGCTATATTTCTGCCGTAACCTGTGTGAAGCTACGACAGGCGATCGCTACGATCCCAGTCGTAGTAGTGTCACGACTTGGTTAAATGCATATCTGCGGCGACGGCTGCAAGACCTATACCTGCAAAGAAAGACTACCAATAACTCGACAACTAGACAAGTCTATTCTGTTGACGAGCTAGGGAAAGACGCGATTGAAGCCTTGGAAGCTCCGCCCGATGTCCCACCAATTTTGGAAACGACACGAAAGTGGATTCAAACCGATCCTGATGGCGACCTCCGCCGTACTTATATTCAAGGTTATCCAAAAGTGAATTGCCAAGTTTTATTGTTACAAAGGCTGCCACCAGAGACAAGCTGGGAAGATTTAGCAGCGCAATACAAGCTGTCCGTTTCGACACTGAGTAGTTTCTATCGGCGACAATGCTTACCACGATTGCGTAAATTCGGCGAATCGCAAGGGTATTTAGAGGATACCTATCATGAATTATCAAGCACGAGCAAACGATCGTTCCCTTCCGTTACCAATTACTCAAGCCGCAAATAGCATTGCTTGGCAGTTCAGCCAGCAGCAACCAACGTCACAAAAAGCAGAGCAAGTGCGACTGAATACCTTGGCTGTGTGTGCCGTCCGCGATTATCTAGAAATGATGGGCATTCCGGTGAATTGGAGTGGGTGCGATAGTTGGAATCCTTTCATGCGTGCGTGTGTGGATGCAGCAGACTTGGAGGTATTGGGTTTGGGTCGCCTAGAATGTCGGGCGATCGCCACTGATGCTTCTACCTGTTACGTGCCACCGGAGGTTTGGGAAGATCGGATCGGTTATGTTGTCGTGCGTTTGGATGAAGTAGAAAAACAGGTCGATATCCTGGGTTTTGTCCAGCAAGTTACCCAAGAACAGTTGACCGTCAACCAGTTGCGATCGCCGGAAGATCTATTGTCCCATTTGCAAGACTTGAGCGCGATAACTTCGTTAAGCTTCGCTAACGCAAATCCTTCCACGAGTACGGTTAACTTGAGACAGTGGTTCCAAAATACGTTTGAACCAGGTTGGCAAACTGTCGTCTCGCTATTAAATCCAGCCGAACACAATTTAGCCTTTAGCTTTCGTAAAACAGAAGAACTGAATACAAATGAAGTGGATCGCCCTGAAAATTTTGTCAGACGGGCAAAGTTAATTGACTTAGGTATGCAGCTAGCAGGTCATGCAGTTGCTTTGGTCATGGAACTGCGTCCTGCATCAGAGCAGAAAACCGATCTGATCGTACAAGTGCATCCGACGGGGAGAGAGACATTTTTACCACCGTCGCTACAGCTCATCGTTTTGGATGAATCTGGTTCAGTTTTCTTGGAAGCTAAAGCCAGACGCGCCGATAATTACATTCAGTTGCAATTTAGCGGTACTACCGGAGAAAGATTTAGCGTTAAAGTAGCTCTGGGGGATGTTGGCATCACGGAACACTTTATTATTTAAAACATTACCTGAGATTACATCGGCGACTAGTTCAACAGTGACCTTCTGTTTGCGCTGGAGATTTGAATTCCACTTGAAACTTACCAAGCACCTCTATGAAAGACTCTTGCTCAAGAGCGATAATACAGGTTTTTATTGGTAACTGGTAACTGGTAACTGGTAACTGGTAACTGTTTATTGACGTGCCTACAGGTGATAGATCGTGGGTAAGTTAGTTGTCCTGAAGTTTGGCGAAGGTAGCTTTGAGCAGGGATTTCCTGTCACGCTGCAAATTGGCGAGGATGGCGATCGCCCCGCCGTAGAACTTGCTGGCAGATTACCACCCCAGCCGGAAATTCCGCAACTCTACAGAAAATGGCAATCGGCTTATTACAGCTTGGGTTTGCGATCGCGTCTGGAAGCCGCTGCTGTCCAAATCACGAATGTTTGTGTCTTAGAAGACTGTTATAATGCCGCAGAATCCCTCAGTCGCAGTCTGAACAATTGGCTTTCCTCCCCATCGTTTCTCGCTTTAAGGGATAAGTTTTTAGAAAAATTAATGCCTGCGGATGCAATTCGAGTCATTTTGCAAACTGAAGATTTACTATTACAGCGACTACCCTGGCATCGCTGCGATCTATTTGCTCGCTATCCTCAAGCAGAAATTGCCTTGAGTACCCCCACCTACGAAGAAATTGCGCTGAAAACGACATCCTCTCGCACTCAAATCAGAATTTTAGCGATTTTAGGTAGTAGTGCCGGAATTGACATTCAAGCAGACCGTAACCTGCTCGAAAGCTTGCCTGGAGCAGATGTCAAGTTTTTGGTTGAGCCGTCACGTCAAGAGTTAGACCGTCAGTTATGGTCTACCCAAGGATGGGATATTTTATTTTTTGCCGGACATAGTGCCAGTCAAACAACTGCCTCTCAGAATGAAGTTACAGGCAGAATTTATTTAAATCAAACGGAAAGTTTAACTATTGCCGATCTCAAACACGCTTTACAAACTGCGGTAGAAAATGGTTTGAGCGTAGCCATTTTTAACTCTTGCGATGGCTTGGGTTTGGCACGGGACTTGGCAAGTCTGCACATTCCCCAAGTAGTATTCATGCGCGAACCCGTACCGGATCGCGTGGCACAAGAATTTTTGAAGAGTTTTCTCCAGGCTTTTGCTGGGGGAAAGTCTCTCTATTTGTCGGTACGAGAGGCAAGGGAAAGACTCCAGGGATGGGAAAGCGAATATCCTGCTGCTAGCTGGCTACCAGTCATTTATCAAAATCTTGCCGAAATTCCTCCGACTTGGCAACAGTGGATGCAACGTCTACGTCCACCACGACAACGGCTTTCTCTGCGGCGCGTCTTCTTCACCAGCACCATTGTCACGGCGGCGGTGGTAGGAATGAGGTTATTGGGTTTATTCCAACCTATAGAATTGCAAGTTTTCGACCAATTGATACGGCTGCGTCCTATGGAAAAAGCCGATCCGCGTCTGTTAATTGTGACGGTGACGGAGGAAGATTTGCAGCTGCCAGAACAGAAACAGAGAAAAGGATCTCTGTCAGATTTGGCACTGGAAAAACTATTGCAAAAACTAGAACAACTACATCCGCAAGTTATCGGTTTGGATATCTATCGCGATTTTCCAGTCGAGAAATTGCCGAGTCTGAAGTCAAGGCTCCAAAAAAGCGATCGCCTTTTTGCAATTTGTAAAGTCAGCGATCCAGAATTCGATCCGCGTGGCGTTCAACCTCCGCCAGAAGTCGCGCCCGAACGGATAGGTTTTAGCGATGTCCTCGCCGATCCAGATGACAATATCGTACGCCGTCATTTGCTCAATTTCGATCCGCCACTAACATCCCGTTGCAGTGCTAATACAGCGCTCAGTTTTCAACTCGCCCATCAATATTTGGCAGCGAAAGGAATTGAAACTCGATTCACGCCCAATGGTAATTTACAACTCGGTAATGTTGTTTTTCCGCGTTTGCAACCTTTCCATACGGGCGGTTATCAAAGAATCGATACTAAAGGCTATCAACTGTTACTCAATTACCGTCCCTTTGACTCTGTAGACGATATTGCCGTAGCAGTGACGCTAGGAGATATACTGAGCGATCGCATTCCGCCTCATCTTGCCCGTACCCTCAACAACCGGATTGTACTGATCGGTCTAGCGGCTCCTAGTACTGGTGATGCGTGGTCTACTCCCTACAGCATCGGCAGACAGGGGCTACAAAAACAAATTCCAGGTATTTATTTACAAGCTCAGATGGTGAGTCAACTCCTCAGTGCTGTTTTGGACGGACGACCGCCGCTTTGGGTTTTGCCTCTGTGGGGTGAAATTACCTGGATTTGGGCTTGGTCGTTGGTGGGAGGAGTTGTTGTTTGGTGCTGGCGTTCTCCCGTGCGATTGGGACTGAGTGTTTGCTTGACAATTGCAGCCCTATATGGTTCGAGTTGGATATTACTACTTCAAGGTGGCTGGCTGCCTTTAGTCCCTGCGGCTTTGGCTTTAGTCGTGACGGGAGGCAGAATTGCGGTCGTTAAGCGTTCTTTGCCCGATAGCAGCAATCTACCGCCCAAACCTACACTAAAGATAGATTGAGGTGAGATAATGCACAAGCTTGCAGCCACAGTAGCGATCGCCTTCACACTGCTCGTACCCACAGCAGCGATCGCAAACCACAATAACAGTCAAAATAACACTCACCAGCAAGTCAGCGCTCAACCCCGTTACACGCCGCCGCCCTTTCCCGCCTCTGGTACTCCCACCGGACGAACTAGAGGCGCAGCCGGACGAGGAGGAGACTGCGGCTTCAAGCTGCCGCTAACGGCACTAGCACCTGCCGTAGAAAAGACCGTAGGCACGGGCAAGGCAACGTATGTTTGGGGACAGACGATCGCCGAGTATCCCACCTTCTGGTTTTACATTCCCGCTGCCAGCCCTTCGCTCCGTTCTGTAGAATTCGTCTTGCAAGACGATCGCGATAACGATGTCTATCGTTCTGCTGTCGAACTGCCAGCTAAACCAGGAATCATCGGCGTGCGTTTACCATCTTCTCAACCACCACTCAAGCTGGATCGGAACTATCACTGGTTTTTGAAAACAGAAATAGCAGCCAGTTGCGATCGCCCAGATTCCACTATTGTTATTAAAGATTCGGTCGAAGGATGGGTACAGCGCATCTCGCCAACCGCCACGATGCGAGCGCAACTCAAAACAGCCACACCCGAACAACGACTCGCTCTCTACGCTCAACAAGGCTTATGGTACGATGCGATCGCCACCATAGCCGAACAGCGCTTACAGCAGCCGGACAATGCCTCTCACAAAGCAAATTGGA
This sequence comes from Chroococcidiopsis sp., assembly GCF_051657925.1. NCBI lineage: Bacteria > Bacillati > Cyanobacteriota > Cyanophyceae > Chroococcidiopsidales > Chroococcidiopsidaceae > Chroococcidiopsis > Chroococcidiopsis sp. The sequence continues at coordinate 60,049 of NZ_JBOFLP010000147.1, read as the reverse complement.
ACGGGCTTTTACAATCTGCCAATTTGAGCGATATGACATCTCAGCCACTTTTGCCATGATGTCAGCGCGGGAGTCGGGAGTCGGGAGTCGGAAGTTGTAATCGAAAATGCGGAAGTTTTAGGGCTGTTGGTGAGATGCAATTTTGCTTTTAAGCATCGATCTAAAAGGCTTTTTGAAACTTCTATTTACATCAAGCTTAAAAATATGTATGATGCATACATATAATCTAAATGTTCTATGGATGACGAAAGAACGTCAAATCTCTTAGGTGCGCTTGCACTCAGCGTTACAGATGCCTTCAATGCAGTTGTTGCAGCCAATGCTGGATATGGTGGCGAAACCCCAGCTGCTCTGGTGACGTTAGGTGCAGAACCAGGACTGTCCATCAATCGACTGCGGCAAATTCTCAATCTCTCGCATCCTGGAACCGTTCGCCTGATCGATCGCTTAGAAAAGGAGGGTCTTGTGGAGCGGCGATCGGGAGCAAATGGTCGAACGCTGGCTTTATTCCTTACAGATGCGGGGTCTGAACGACGGAAAGCTATTTTGTCAGAGCGACGACAACACTTGCAAATTGCCATTAACTCTTTAACGCCGAACGAGCGCCAGCAATTGACCGCACTTTTAGAAAAAATGCTGGCAGCCATGACGACGAACGAGCTACAAGCCTTTACTATCTGCCGCTTGTGTGAAGAGGAAGTCTGCCCAGGCGATCGCTGTCCAGTCGAACAAAAATACTGTCAAATACTAAAACAATGAAAACAGTAATCCTTGCTCTAAGCTACGCCTTTTGCTGGGGAGTTGGATTGACACTGACAAAAATTGCCCTTTCAGAAATTACAGCGACGACTCTATTGATTATTCAACTGATTGCCAGCGTTACATTTCTTGCCACAGTGTGTTACTTCAAAGATCGTCAACTGCCATTCACTTGGAGTCATCTCAAACAAGGCTTTGCAGGGATTTTTGAACCTGCTTTAGCCTACATGGTTGGAACCTTTGGCGTAAAGATGACGACTGCCAGCAACGCAACATTAATTGGTTCATCCGAGGTAATTTTTACCATTTTGTTAGCAGCAGTTTTCTTAGGTGAAAAACTTACGCGAGTCAAATTACTCCTCGCTGGCATTAGTTTTATAGGGGTGTCTCTGTTAATGTTAAAAGACGCTCAGGGTGCAGACCGTGCCTCACTTGTCGGCGATCTACTCGTACTGCTCGGTACGGTCTTCGCAGTATTCTATGTTCTCCTGAGCAAGAAGCAGATTGCAACAGCAAATCCTTTACAGCTCACCGCATCACAGCAGATGGTTGGTTTGCTTGTAACTGTATCGTGTTTTAGCGTACTATCAATTCTCAATTCGAGCTATGAAGTGAGCGCAGCAGGCATTTCACTACAATTTTGGTTACTTGCAGTTATTTCGGGCATCATGCAGTATGCTTTAGCGTTCTTACTCTATTTGATTGCATTACAAAATGTACCTGTAAGTCAAGCTGCGTTTTACGTTGCCCTCATTCCCATTTTTGGTGTAGCAAGTGCAATTTTGGCGCTCGGCGAGCAACCCAGCTTTACACAGTGGGTTGGAGGGGTATTAATCGTTGCGTCGTCCTATCTTGCAAACAAACTCAAAACTGTGTAAAGAAAACTACGAGTAGTGCAACTAGCCTAGTACAAAAATGAAAAGAAATCAGTCCCAGCCGTGCGATCGCCTCTTGCCATCCCAGTCATAAAATGAGCAGTGTAATCTTTGTAGAGATCTTACATGTAGCATTTCTACACTGATAACTGATAACTGTACGGGCGGGTTTTGAACGAAGATTATGGCTAAAGCCCGTGAATCTGCTTGCTAAACCCGCCTCTACGACAACTGACAACTGATAACTGATAACTGAAATGGGACAAGAAATTTTTCAGGTCGATGCTTTTACAAATAAACCTTTTACTGGAAATCCTGCTGGCGTTTGCGTTCTGCCGCAACCGAGAGATGACGGTTGGATGCAAAATATTGCCAAGGAGATGAATTTATCAGAGACGGCTTTCTTACTCCGGCAAGATGATGGTAGTTACAATTTGCGGTGGTTTACCCCTGCTACAGAAGTTCCTCTCTGCGGTCATGCTACCCTAGCTAGCGCTCATGTGCTGTGGAAACAGGGTTATTTGCAGCCAGAGGAAACAGCTCGATTTCACACTCTCAGCGGCTTGCTGACGGCAAAACGGATAGGAGAATGGATCGAGTTAGACTTTCCCATGCAAGTCCCTGCTGAATCGGAAATACCTGTCGATTTGATTAAAGCTTTGGGAACCAAACCAAAGTATGTAGGTGAGACGAGTGGGAATTATTTAGTGGAATTAGATTCGGAGGAGATTGTCAGCAATCTTCAGCCAGATCTTAGTTTACTGAAAACCTTACCCGTGCAAGGCGTAATTGCTACCAGCCAAGCGACAACTTCAGAGTATGATTTTGTCTCTCGCTACTTTGCCCCTAATGTCGGAATCGATGAAGATCCGGTGACGGGTTCGGCGCATTGTTGCCTTGCACCCTACTGGCGCGATCGCTTGGGGAAAAATAATTTTCTCGCCTATCAAGCTTCTGCTAGGGGTGGAGTTATTAAAGTTAGTTGTCAAGGCGATCGCGTTTTATTGGGAGGACAAGCTGTTCTCGTTTTACGGGGTGAATTGGTTGATTAATGGTAACGGGATAATTTAAGTAACTCGTGAAGCTAGCGATCGACTAGGAAACTTCTAAAAATGCCAGTTCAAACTCTTTACCCTGTCGTACCTCACAATATGGTTGGTGACATTCGGGACATTCGTAGAGTAAATCGGTGGGATGAAATTCAGTAGTGCAATTGGGGCAATAACAGACGACTGGTACGGACTCCACCTGAAGTCTGGCATCTTCAGCTATTGTCTCCTTTTTCACCACATCAAACGCCAGTTGTAAAGACTCTGGTACTACTCCAGATGCCTCACCGACTCGCATTTGCAACAGGCGAATATGGCTCGCGCCTTCATGTTTTGCACGTTCTACAGCAGTTTCGAGAACGTTTTGCATCATTCCAACTTCATGCATAGTTCTACCTTGCCTAATTTAATCAAATGGTAAATTTGTTCCAGCGCTACCTGAATACCTCGTTCAGCAATGGGTGAAAGGCGATCGCCTAATTCAAAGTTCGTTCCTGGTATCGTTACCCACCAAGCATTCGGAACTCGATTGTAAAGCGCTTGCGTCAGGGCTAGTAGCGATCGCGGATCGCCTGTATGTCCGCCGATCGCAGTAGAATTGGTAGGTGCGATCGCTTGTACTCGCACATTCTCGCAGACACTTGTATAACAGGCATCAATAAAAATTGCTAGGTCGGCTGTTGCCAAAAATGCAGCTAGTTCGGGTGTGAGTTGATGGACGCACAGCGATTTTACATGAGGTAATTCCTCAGATGCGATCGCATTAGCTACTTTTTGCCCCACTGCATCATCGCTACGTAAGTCATTACCGTAGCCAATTACTAAAATAGTTTTTGAGTTCTTGCTCATGTTATTCTAGCTAGCTCTATCTTGAAGCTATGAGGAAACATTGAGGAAATTGTGAGGTATAGCAGATTCACCTAAAAACTTTTAATCCCGCCAAACTTCATCAACAACACTTCCATCTGTTCCCACTAATTGAACGTGCAATGGCATTTGTCCGGCTGCATGAGTCGAACAACTCAAGCAAGGGTCAAAAGCCCGAATTCCAGCTTCAACACGATTCAACATTCCTTCAGGAATTTCTGCACCATGAATAAAATGTCGGGCAATTTGAGCCACCGTGCGGTTCATTGCGAGATTATTTTGCCCCGTCGCAATAATCAAATTTATCTTCTGCATTAAGCCGTTTTCATCAACTTTGTAGTGATGAAATAAAGTTCCCCGTGGTGCTTCACTACAGCCAACTCCTTCTAATTGGTTAATTCCAGCTTCGGCGCGGATTTTATTAGATAAAACCTGTGGATCGTCAAGCAACAATTCAATTTGCTCGATTGATGCCAAAATTTCAATCAGTCGGGCGTAGTGGTAAAAAAAGGATGAGAGTACAGTACCACCACCGCGATCGCGAAATTCGCTTAATTCTCGATCTGCGATCTCCGTGCCAATGCGAGTACAAATATTTAATCGTGCTAAAGGTCCAACTCGATAAATGCCACTATCTAAACGACAGCGATCTTTTTGGTCGGGATATCCTAAAGGGCGATAATATGGGAACTTGAGATAAGTATAAGATTCAACTGCTTCACCAATAAATTCTTGATAGCGAGTTGGATCGAGTTTGTCTGCAATAATATTACCAGCACTATCGACAAACCGAATATATCCATCGTAGTTTTCCCACAAACCATCAGATGTGACCAAACCCATAAATAAACTGGGAAAATTACCAAAAGTTTGAGCTTCCCTTTCATAGTCTTGCAGCAATCGCTTAAATCTACCCAGCGCATCTAATATTGTGGTTTTAGCTTCTGGAATGCGGCTTTGAATCTGCGTGCGTCCTGCTTGGGATAAAGGTTCTCGCACGCCACCTGGAATTGCCCACGATGGATGAATCTTGCGCCCCCCTAATATTTCAATAATTTCTTGCCCAAATTGTCGCAGTCGAATTCCACCTCTGGCTAATTCTGGTTGAGCGGCAATTAACCCAAAAACGTTGCGCTGTTGGGGATCGCTATCCATGCCTAATAGTAAATCTGGGGCGCTGAGATGGAAAAAACTCAGGGCATGGGATTGGATGATTTGCCCCAAATTCATCAACCGACGCAATTTAGTCGCGGCGACGGGAATAGTGACAGAAAGAATGCGATCGCCTGCTTTAGCAGAAGCTAGCAAGTGACTCACTGGGCAAATTCCACAAATCCGCGCCGTAATTCCTGGCATTTCCCACAAAGGACGACCTTCACAGAATTTCTCAAACCCGCGAAATTCTGTGACGTGGAACCGAGCATCGGTCACTTGTCCGGCATCATCTAAGTAGATGGTAATTTTAGCGTGACCTTCAAGGCGCGTGACTGGATCGATAACAATTCGCTGGGACATAGAATACTGCTCTTTTCGCGATGATTTTTTACCGAGACTCGCTCTAACCAAGTCAGAAATTACGCACTTGCAGCCAGAGATCTCGATCCCCCCTAGCCCCCCTTAAAAATGGGGGGACAGATGCCCCCAATTTGGCTGGGGTTGGGGGTGCTACTAACCAAACTTGATAAACTCGCGCCCTTCTAACTGCGGTTTTTCTCCACGCAACAGCGATTCTAGTACGGCTCGAATCCGCGCTGCTGGAGGCGGACAACCTGGCAAGTAAATGTCAACGGGTACGACTGTATGTACTGGCGTGACTCGATTTAACAAAGGTGGGACAATACCTGGTTCTTGGGGGATCTGTCCGCGCACGTCTGCGGTTTCAATGTAACAGCGTTGTAGAACTGGTTCGGCACTCCCTAATGGATTGCGTAAAGCTGTCACGTTACCAGTTACAGCACAATCACCAAACGAGATCAGGAGTTGCGATCGCTCTCTTACTGTTTTAATCGTTTGCAAGTGATCTTCATTGGCGATCGCTCCTTCTACCAATACCACATCCACCCCTTCTGGATATTCTTTGGTATCCATAAAGGGACTGTAGACTAAATCTGCCCCAGCCGCTAGCTCGATCAGCCATTCGTCTAAGTCAAGAAATGACATGTGACAACCCGAACAGCCACCTAACCAAACTGTTGCTAGTTTCAAACGAGTCATTGTTTACTTACTCCCTTGCTCGTAAAGAACTTCGGGGGATCGTTGCCATACAGCTATGGTTATAAACAAATAACTTGAGGAAATTATGAGGAAGGAGGCGAGAATTTCCTAGAGAAAATAGGGAATTACTGGCTCAAGCAGGTTTTGGCTGCGAACAAAGTAACGCCTAGCTGAGATAAATCCAGCCTATGAAGAGGAAGGCGAAAAGAGACTGCAAATAATTCTACTTTGTAGAGCCGCAAAATTTCACGGCTCCAAAAAATTAACCATTAAACCTAGTATGGTCAATAGAAAATACCATCAAATCTTAATAATGGTTGAGGTTGATTCCGGCTGCTTTTGCCATTGCTGACAAGCCTTTGAGGTTGAGGGTTTTGATTGCTTTAGTCGAAAGCTTCAGTCTCACCCAGCGATTACCTTCTTCCCACCAAACCCGTTTCCACTGCAAGTTGGCTTCTTGCACTTTTTTAGTCCGGCGGTGAGAGTGGGAAATGGCATAACCATTGTTTGCCTTTCTGCCTGTGAGCATACATTTACGGGACATAAGGATCTCCAGATCTTCGCGTTTAGGTATCTTGCACAATCTATCATTGTACCCGTAATTTTCCTGGGAGGGTATGATGGCTGTGTTGAGAGCGAATAAGCATGATTCTTTTTTTAGTTGCGCTCCTATCCTTCTACGTTGCTTGGAACTTAGGCGCAAATGATGTTGCTAATGCGATGGGAACCTCTGTCGGCTCTAAAGCTGTGACTTTGCGTCAAGCATTAGTCATTGCAGGAACTCTAGAATTTACAGGTGCGGTGCTGTTTGGACATGAAGTTTCAGAAACTCTAGCAACCAAAATTTTCAATCCTGCCCTATTCATTTCTCAGCCAGAAGTATTGTTAGTAGGCATGGTATCAGTTCTACTAGCTGGGGGAGCGTGGTTGCAAATCGCGACTTCACAGGGGTTACCCGTGTCCTCTTCTCATGCAATTGTAGGAGCGATCGCGGGTTTTAGTGCTTGCGCGATCGGATGGGAAGCAATAGACTGGGCATCAATCGGTAAAATCACTTTTGCCTGGGTTATTACGCCGATAGTCAGCGGTGCGATCGCCTCTGCATTCTACAGTCAGGTAAGACACTGGATTTTGACTCAACCCGATCCTCTCAAACAGCTAGATGAGTGGATTCCTTGGTTAAGTGTGGCGTTGATAAGTATTTTTGGTGTTATCGTCCTACCTACTGTCAGTCATCCAATATATACTTTGCTAACTCAACATTGGGGTTTACAACTTCCAGCCCGCGATTTACCTTTAGGGCTAGGAGCAATCGCGTCTGTATGTCTGACCTTTTATGGTTGGAGACAGCTAGCAAAGTCAAAAGTTCAAAGTCAAAAGTCAAAAGTAGTTCCGACTCCCGACTCCCCTGTACGGGGGGGTTTCGAGCCAAGATTTATTGACGGAAGCCGTGAATCTTTTGCTAAACCCGCGCCTACGACTCCCGACTCCCTTGTAGAAAAACAACTGGCACGCTTCCAATTATTGAGTGCTTGTTTCGTTGCTTTCGCACACGGTTCTAACGATGTCGGGAATGCGATCGCACCCTTGGCAGCAGTCTCTTATATTATTCGTACTGGCAGTGTCCCTGTAGATAGCATCGCAATTCCGTTATGGATTCTCGTACTTGGCGGTGCTGGTATTGTTGCAGGTTTAGCTGTTTGGGGCAAAAAAGTCATCGCCACCATCGGCGAGGGAATTATTCCCTTACAACCCAGTGGCGGCTTCTGTGCTGAATTAGCCACGGCAACAACTATTTTACTGGCTTCACGCCTGGGTTTACCCGTTTCTACATCCCATGCTCTAGTTGGTGGTGTCGTGGGAGTTGGTTTAGTCAGAAATTGGAAAACAATTCAGTTCCAAACTGTGCGAGGAATTGCTGCAGCTTGGATAATTACAGTGCCGATAAGTGCAGTTTTGGGTGCTAGCATCTTTGCGATTGCACGTCTAATCTTCCTCTAGTTGAAAGCTTGTCCGCAACTTTGTGCGCGACACAGTGTTTGTGAGCGTAAACCGTGCGATCGCCAATTTGACACTGTTGAATCCAATCCCAACCTAGTCTTACCATCGGACGGTGGCAAATACCGCAGACGTATTTATCAATCGTATCTAGTTCTGCACCAATTAAATATTGTTGTGCTTCAGGAAAAATTCCCGACTCTTTTAAAAATTCACAAACAACGCGATATGGATCTACCCGACACCACCAACTGGCGACATGATACATCTCAAAACCTAGTTTTTCTAAATACTTTTCATTGCCTAAAGTTTTGCTGTGTCCTCCGTTAAGAAAATGTTGTTCGCCAGCAACTTCTAAGCCTAATAATCTAACTTGGTTGCTGTTATGACTCGCCACCCACAGTTGGTCTAAAACATATGGGATAGAAGATTGATAGCTAGAACTCGGTACGATAAATTGAGGGGTAATTAATTTAATTGCTTTATAAAACTGGGCATATTTATACATAAAATTAGAGAAATTAGCTTTGCTAAACCAAATTCCTAATGCCTTACCATGCATAATTTCATGCATAGCAGAATAAGCTTCATACTGCCCGTAGCAAAACTGTTTGGTAGTTAAAAATTTCTCTGGAATTTCATAACCTCTTTGTTTGGCAACGCGAAATGCCTGAGAGGAGTTTAATTGCTGAAAATACTTTTCTTTCGATACTGGAATTGTTGTACCGTTGGAACTAATATAATGCCAGCCCGTTCTTAGAGCTTGCATCAGCAAATCGCGATCGCCAATTTCTTGATACAGTTGCTCGACATACTCGTAGCAAGGTTTATTGTGAGTTGGCAAGTCAAAAACAAGTTTAGTTTTTGGCGTACCCAGCATAATATCTGAGTTTTTCAGAGTTAATTTTGTTAGTTTTTCTAATTGTGAAATATAGTCGTGAATTCTAATTGCACTCTTAATTTCTTGTACATCTAGAGACATATAAATATTACTAATAAATTTCCCATGTATAAAACCATACTGGAATCTACTGATGATGTCTAACCTTCTCCAGGTATATTTATGAAAACTTTATTCAAATTACAAAAATAGTAAAGAATTAGCGTATAAATACAGAGAATGTAGGGAATAACAACGGGTAATTAGTGATGGGTAATTGGTAATTACTCCCTCAGTTCTCTTCTCCTCTGCTCCTCTGCTCCCTCTGCTCCTCTGCTCCCTACTCTCTGCTCCCTCTGCTCCCTACTCCCTGCTCCCTGCTCCCTGATAAAGCTGCATCACATCTTTCAGAGATAAACGCGACTGCACGCCTAAAGTCAAGGGTGAGGTATGCCCTCGGTTAAGATGATCGGCAGCAGCACAACCAATCATGGCAGCGTTATCTGTACAGAGCTTTAAAGGCGGAAATAACACGCGCAGACTATGACTGGCTGCTGCTACTTGCAGGTGTTTTCTGAGGCTGCTGTTGGCTGCAACTCCACCACCTACAGCGATAGTTTCTAAGCCATAGTCACGAGCGCAAGCGATCGCCCGTTTAGTTAGCGATCGTGCTACTGTTTCCTGAAAACTTGCCGCTACATCTGCTACTGGTACAGCACCATTTTGCTCTAACTGTCTTACCAATCGCAGTACTGCTGTTTTCAAGCCGCTAAAACTCGAATCATAGGGATGATAACCACCCTGTGATCGAGAAATATTTCCCTCTGGCAAGGAAAAAGCTTGAGCGTTACCTGTCTGTGCCAATTTGTCAATGATAGGACCGCCAGGATATCCCAATTGCAACAGCCGTGCAACTTTATCAAAGGCTTCTCCAGCCGCATCATCGCGGGTTTCACCTAATGTCTCGTACATGCCGCAATCTTTAACGTAGATCGAGCTAGTGTGTCCGCCAGAAACTAACAAGCACAAAAAAGGCGGTTGCAAACTTGGTTCGCTCAAGTAGTTGGCATAAATATGCCCTTCTAAGTGATGTACGCCCAAAAAGGGCTTTTGATGGATTAATGCTAAAGTTTTTGCTGCTGTGATGCCCACCATCAAAGCACCAACCAACCCAGGCGCACAAGTTGCCGCAATCCCATCCAGGTCTTGCCAGTTCATTTCAGCTTGTTCTAAAGCTAGGGCGATCGCCTGATTGATAATTTCTAAATGCTGGCGCGAAGCAACCTCTGGTACAACTCCCCCATACTGACTGTGCACTAGGATCTGGGAGTTAACAATACTGCTACAAACTTGACGATTCTTAACAATCGCCACCGCAGTTTCATCACAACTTGTTTCTATCGCTAAAATCGTAGCCATTTTTAAGAAGGGAGTCGGGAGTCGGGAATCGGGAGTCGGTAGGGGCAGGTTTATTCAGCATACCTACAATAAAGTGAAGAATTCAGCGGTTAAACCTGCCCGTACAGAAGTGGGAGAATGAGGAATAGTTACAGGGGAACGGGAAAGATGAAGAATTTTTGCAGGCACGCTCTTTGTTCTTCATAATTTCACGCTCAATTTTTAGTCTTTCTTCCCCTACTCCCTACTCCCTACTCCCTACTCCCTATATTAAGTAGCTTAAACTTTGATTTGCTCTAACTTTACTAGGATCGCGCGCGAGAGTATGATTGCTTCCAAGTGCGTGCAAACATACTGTACAAACTGATTCATTTTGTAAAATAAACTTTTTGTTTTGTAACAAAAGGAAACAATTCCATGCGTCGATTGTTTGCGCTGATTTTAGTTATTGGTGGACTGTGGTTTACATTTGCTCCACCAGCTCAAGCACAGCAAGCTAGTTTAGTACGTTGCAGCGACTCTCCTGCATTTGTTCAACGGGCACAAGCAGCCCGCAATACGACTGCCGATCCGCAATCCGGCGAAAAGCGGTTTGAACGCTACGCTCAAGCAATGTGCGGTCCTGAAGGTTTACCTCACTTAATTGTTGATGGTAATCTCAGTCGTGCTGGCGATTTTTTAATTCCTAGCATTATGTTTCTCTACATTGCCGGTCAGATTGGGTGGGCGGGACGTGCCTATCTGCAAGCTATTCAGAAAAAGTATGCTGGTGCAACTGAAATTAAAGAGGTCGTTCTTGACGTTCCTTTGGCATTTCAGAGCATGGTATCAGCCTTTGCTTGGCCCCTAGCCGCTGTGAAAGAGTTGCTCTCAGGCGAACTTACCGCTAAAGATGAAGAAATCCCCATTTCCCCGCGCTAATTGAACGTTACTTTGTTTGAAATACTTGGGAGAGCTACAAATGCAACAAAAATATTTTCTGCAATATCTGTCTCTAGCACCAGTTTTGCTATTTGCATGGCTGGCTGAAACAGCTGTGTGGTTAATTGTGTTTAACTACTTCTTCCCCGATCTTCTCTTCCACCCTATGCCATAAGTACGGGTGCTTGAGCTGGAGGTGAGGGGATAGATCGGAGAGAATAGCGATTGTTACTACTCTTTTTGCGTTCTGTTCTCTACCCTCTGGTTCTTAAAAGCTTGACGGTCGATCGACCAAGCGGATGATGGCGGTTTGAAACTCGCAAATTAATATCAATTTAGTGCATAGCGCGTTTCATACTTGAAAAAATCATTGTCTGGTCGGGAGACCAAAATTCATGCAAAAACAGAACGAGAACGAACAAAAACACTATCTTCAGAGGTATCTTTCCTTAGCTCCGGTGCTAGCTGTGGTTGCTGTATCGGTGGCTTTCACAACGTGGGCAATTTTTAACTACTTTTTTCCTGACTTACTGTTTCACCCAATGCCGTAAGCTAAAACTAATTAGTTACTCACATCTAGCTAGAGTCTGAAGTTAAGAATGTAGCGCTACACATAATAAGAGCTAGAAATAGCCCAATATTATAGATTTTAATATTGAGTCCTAAAATTACAATTACAGCCTAAGCGATCGCGCGATTGGTAGATTTTACCTAGAAAAAATAGTTTTGCACAACGCAAAAATAAAGATAGTTTTGCACAACGCAAAAATAAACAGTTTTGCGCCACGCAAAAAGAATGGAAACTCGCGTGTTTGATGCTTGCGATATGACGGCGATCGCTTAATTAATTTTTTTTAACTTCTCTGTCTAAATTGATATTTGGCTACAATTATTCACCTAAAATGATGCCACGACCTTATTGATATCATACGGAGAATATGGCGCAAGCAATAGATGCATCTAAAGATAGACCCGGCGATCCTAGAAATCAAGAAGTTGTCTTTCCTGCTGGGCGCGATCCTCAGAATAGTAACTTAGAAACACCAGTAAATTCTTCCGGCTTGGTGAAGTGGTTTATTAATAACTTACCCGCCTATCGCCCAGGTATTACCGACATGCGGCGGGGTTTGGAAGTTGGTATGGCACATGGCTATTGGGTACTCGGACCCTTTACTAAGCTAGGTCCGTTACGCGATACAGATGTTGCCAACATTGCTGGATTGATCAGTACTTTAGGTATGGTGGCAATCATGACTGCTACTATGGCTTTATATGCTGCCAGCAATCCACCTCAACCTGTTGCTACTACTACCACTGGTGGTCAAGTTCCTTCTACTTTCAAATCGCCAGAAAGCTGGAACAACTATATTAGTGGCTTCTTGATTGGAGGCGTTGGTGGCGCGGTGTTTGCCTACTTCGTGCTGACAAATATAGCTATCATCAAGAACGTTTTTGGTGGGCTATTTTCATAACGTAGTTTGGTAATAGGTAATAGGTAGTTGCTGTTTGTCAATTACCTATTACCCATTACCAATTTAATTTGTCAATCTTTCCTAGAATCGGGAAATAAAATAGCTTCTATTTCTTGCAGTGCCGCTTCTCGATTATCGTTGATGATTTTGTAATCGAATTCACCAGCAGCATTAATTTCGGCTTGAGCGCGGCGCAGACGACGAGCGATCGCCTCTTCTGAATCTTGAGCGCGACTGCGCAAGCGTTGCTCTAGTTCTTCCATTGAAGGTGGTAAGATAAAGATGCGTAGCACTTCAGCAAAAGAAGCGCGGATTTGTCTTGCTCCTTCTAATTCAATTTCTAAGATGGCAGTTTTTCCCTCGCCGATCTTTTCTGCCACTGGTTGACGAGGAGTGCCGTAGCAATGACCTGCAAATTCAGCCCATTCTAGTAATTCGCCGCGATCGACCATTTGTCGAAATTCTTCACGGCTCACGAAATAATAATGTTTGCCGTGAATTTCTCCAGGGCGAGGGCTGCGCGTCGTGACTGAAATTGACAGGTAAAGCTGAGGGTGACGCTGCAAAAGCAATTGCATGAGCGTACCTTTGCCTACGCCACTAGGACCTGTGAGTACGATCAACCGACCAGCCTTCGAGCCTGGAATTACGGTAGGAGAAATTTGAGTAGGCAAACCTGTCGTCATCCGCGTTCCCAATTTTGTAGTGAAAAAAACGAAATGGTTTATTTCACATACTACTGCTTCTCCAGCTCAATTGTCTCCATGATGGTCGCGACCGATCACAAATCGATTCGCCACTGTTTCCGGTTGGATTGCTGAGAGAATCACATGGCTGGAATCAGTTACGATCACAGCCCGCGTCCGCCGACCGTAGGTCGCATCGATTAGCTGTCCTCGATCCCGTGCGTCAGTAATGATACGCTTGATAGGTGCGGATTCTGGACTGACAATGGCAACGACTCGGTTAGCAGATACAATGTTGCCAAAACCGATGTTGATTAACTGAATGTCCATGATAAATTAACGCAAAAAATGCGGCGCGAGAGGCAAATAAATATCTACTTTTCATGGTATCTATAAAAATTTGGAGTTACAAGGCTAAAATCACCCAAAAACCAGGCTTTTTATTTAGTTCGAGCGAATTTTTATCCAATATCTATCTTTAGATATCCTTCAAAAGACAGAGAAAAGAAAAATCAGTTATCAGTTATCAGTTGTCAGTTATCACTGTAGAGACGTTACATGTAACGTCTCTACAAAGTAGTCAGTTATCAGTTAATTCCGAATTCCAAATTCCGTTCACTCAGTGTAGCGGAGCGCGTCTATTCCGAATTCCAACATCATCCCTTACCCCTAGATCCCTCAATTGCAACCAGTTGACTTCACGACACTTACTGCTGCTTGTAGCGAGTTGAGTAGAGATTGGATTCCAGCTCGTTTGGAACAGGTTTATCAACGCGATCGCTACACGATTTTGCTAGCGCTACGGACACTCGATCGGCGTGGATGGCTAGAAATATCTTGGCATCCCCAAGCAGCCCACCTTTGCATCGGTACTCCACCACCGCGACAACCAGATACTTTTACTTTTAGCCAACAATTACTGCACCAACTTAATGGTTTAGCTCTCATTTCTTGTAGTCCCGTCGTACCTTGGGAACGAGTTGTCGATTTACAGTTTGCCCGTCGTCCAGGGGAACCCTTACTTTGGCACGTATACGTGGAAATTATAGGCAAATATAGTAATGTCGTCCTGACCAATGCTGCAAACGAGATTACTACGGCTGCACATCAAGTCAGCCCCAAACAATCGAGCGTGCGCCCGATTCAGACTGGGCAAAGTTACGAACTACCACCCGCACTGACGGGGACAGCTCCATCTTTAGATGAGCCGTTTTCGCGCTGGCAAGAGCGGGTAAGCCTCGTACCGTCGGCTTTAAAACGCTGTTTGCTCAAAAGCTATCGCGGTATCAGTCCTGCTTTAATAGAGGCGATCGCGCAAGCAGCTGATTTAGATCCAGAGCAATCTACAGATAGCTTGACAGCAGAAGATTGGCAGCAGCTATTTCATTACTGGCAAGCGTGGCTGCAAACATTAGCAACATCTGAATTTTTTCCTGGTTGGACGGCAACGGGATACACGGTTTTAAAATGGAATGTCATCCAGCCTGTAGCCAGCGTTCAAGAGTTACTTAACCAATATTATACAAATCAACTCAATAGACAGGAATTCAGCCAACTCCAATATCAGTTAAGTCAAAAAATTCAGAGCCTATTGGTAAAATTACAGCAAAAGATCGATAGCTTTAAAGCACGTTTGCAGCAATCCGATCGCGCCGACAGCTATCGCCAACAGGCAGACTTGTTGATGGCTCACCTCCAAGAATGGCAGCCAGGGATGAAGTCAATTACGCTAGCAGACTTTGAAACGGGAGAACCAATAGCGATCGCCCTCAATCCCGAAAAAAATGCGATTCAGAATGCCCAAGGTTTATACAAGCAAGCGGGTAAACTCAAACGGGCAAGAGGTGCGGTAGAACCACTACTAGCCGAGGTAGAACAGGAACGCGATTATCTAGAGCAAGTCGAAGCCGCAGTTGCTCAAGTCGATAAGTATCAATCTACAGAAGACTTGGAAGCTCTAAAAGAAATTCGCGAGGAGTTGATCCAACAGAAATATCTCAAAGCACCAGATTACGGGCGGCGAAATGCAAATGAAGATTCCAGCGTTAATTTTCATCGCTATTCTAC
The DNA here is from genome assembly GCF_051657925.1 of Chroococcidiopsis sp. Taxonomy (NCBI): domain Bacteria; kingdom Bacillati; phylum Cyanobacteriota; class Cyanophyceae; order Chroococcidiopsidales; family Chroococcidiopsidaceae; genus Chroococcidiopsis; species Chroococcidiopsis sp. Next base: position 44,863 of record NZ_JBOFLP010000147.1, on the reverse strand, counting down.
CCCCAGTGGCTTTGAACTGCTCGTCGGACGCAACAACCGCCAAAACGACCAATTGACTTTTCGCGTTGCCGGAGATTACGATCTGTGGTTTCACGCTCAAGAAATTCCTGGCAGTCACGTTTTGATACGGGTTACACCTGGGGCTGCACCCGAGGAAGCAGACTTACAGTTTGCTGCTGACTTTGCTGCCTATTACAGTCGCGCCCGTCAAAGCGATCGCGTACCAGTTATATATACAGAGCCAAAATACGTCTACAAACCGAAGGGGGCAAAGCCTGGAATTGCGATTTACAAACAAGAGCAGGTGATTTGGGGGCAACCCTTGCAAGCAGAGCAATATCTGCAACCATCGAACTAGTTACACGTACGGATGTTGAAGTCTAATGCCGCTCGCAGAAGTAAAAATTTACTCCTCTCCACTCAGGGCATCGCGATCGAACTTAATAATTACTTCAAATTATTGCCTTGCAACATCTACCTTCTGGCTCAGTTAAGTCAAGAATTTGTGAATTTTGTTAAAAAAGTCTGTGTTTCTCGTTACAATATCAGTTGGGAGGAAAAGCTTTTGCCCGCTGTAGCGATGGGAACGCGCAGTTTTGGTATTCCTCAATATCGTAGCCGACAACGTAATATAAATTGACTGGACTAGCTATGGGAAGCTGGTCTTTTTTTTGAGAGGGTAGAATTCGGAAGTTAAATGAAACAATGAGAAAGGTTAGCGATCGCATCTTGACTTAGGTGCAAGACTTAGCCATGCTGTTTTGTTGTTTGAACTGCGATTGAGGTAGGTCGTGAACATTCAGCAACTACGCCACGCTCTTAAGGTCAAATGGCTGATTTACTATCAGCAGAATCGACCTTGGTTGACTAAGATTCGGATTTGGGGAACGTTTGATGGCAAGCGTCGCCCTTGTTCTAGTTTCATTTTGGCAGTCGTAACCAACTTAGAGCCAAAACTAATTGAGGTGCTGCCTTTTGTCGCCCAGTTAAATAGCGACCCCGACCAAATTGTAGCGGCTTTAGGGCTAAACTTTAATCCAGACGAGGAGTTGAAAGCGTCAAAAACACCGACAAAGCTACAGATAAGCTCAGCTAGTAACGGTGTTGTTTCGCCTATGCAGGCAGCACCATATCAAAATGGTAACGGCAATGGAAACGGGCATGGCAATGGCAGAGCGCAACCGACTCAAGTGCCAGTACAATCACCTGTACGCTCAAGTTACAAACCAGAAGATCGAGTTCCGCCACGATTGCCCGTCACGAATTTGCCAAATTGGGTAGATGAGTCGTGTAAGGGGGTAGGACGCAATCCTACCCAGATTTAGTCCTAGAACCGAAACACAGTCCTAATTGCACCGATGATGATGTCGTCATTATCGGCATTGTGGTCTGGTGCAGTTAACCAGATAACTGCCGGAGTCACTTGGATGTTATCCGTGAGTGCATACTTGTAAAACGCCTCCAGATGCAGAGAGGTATCGCGATCGGGGCTACCGAGATTGCTGTCAAGTTCTGTCAGTCTCGGTTCCATGCCGACTATAATACCGCCTACGCTACCTTCTTTGCCTAAGTCAGGAAAGTTCAAGCTAGCTGCCCAAGTCCACATACTCCCATCTCCCCTACCGATATAACGATGGTTGGCATGTCCTACCCAACCGCTAATAGCTAGACCCGGACTAAGCCTAAACGTACCCGAAAAACCATAGGCATTGACGCTGACGGGTCTACCAAAGCTGCTATTCGATAGGTTGCTACCAGTACTCGTACCAAAAGGCGTTAATTCGGTATTTGGCTCTACATCAGGATCGTCGCCTCCAGTGGGGGAGTAGGAGTTGATATAAGACAGACCGAACCTAGAGTTGTCGCTGAGATTGAAGATGATCTGAGCTAATCCAGCATACGTACCGTCGAACAGACCGTTCTGTGGGAAGGGGTTACTAGCGTTATTGGTAGGAACCAAATAACCTAAATTGAGTTCGATTTGGTCGTTGAAAAAATGTCTGACTGCCAAACCAGTACCAGCACTGTAGTTATAGATTGGGTTGCGTAAACCAAACAGCGATACGGCATTGCCATCCAAGAAGGGAGTTAATTGGTAAGAAGCATCGACATCGACAAAACCATTACCCGCCGCCGCTAAGTAAATGTTGGTGCGATCGCCCACTGGAAAACGATAGCGTAGTAATCCGATGGTGGCTTGTCCATCTGTATCGCCGTCAAATTCGATCCGACCTTCGTTTGTCAGTGTTTCACCGCTATTTGTCCCGCCTAGAGGGACGACATTACCTATTTGCAAACGTGTTGTGAGTTGATCTTCACCCGTAAAACTAGTTTGTAAATTGAGGCGCACCCTGTAACTCGCAGTTGGGTTAGTATCTACTGGTTCGCCAGCAGCATTGTCACCCTCTATCAGACTAATGAGGGCAAAGATAACTTCTCCTTCTAACTTAGTTGTAGTCGAAAACTGGTTAGCTTCTAGTTCTGCCGTCGTTGCTTCTAAAGTGTCAACCCTACCTCTAAGAGTTGCAAGTTCGGGAGCAAATTCTTGCTGTAATCTTTGCAGTGTCGCTAAATCGTCTTTAGTAACAGTGTTGGCGCTACCTGTGGCAATTAGTTCGTTAATTCTGTCTAAAGCTGCATTCAATCCAGCCGCAAATTCATAGCGAGTCATTGCCCGATTACCGCGAAAAGTGCCATCGGGATAACCCGCAATGACTCCGTATCTTTCTACTAAAGATTGCAATGCCTGAAACGCCCAATCAGTAGGTTGCACGTCTGATAATTGCGAGACAGATGTAACTTGGGCTAGCGAGTTTTCTGCTAGACCTTGTACTTTAGTTTCTTCAGTCGAATTAAGATCGGAGGCGATCGCCGGATCTGACGTTGATATATGTGTTTGCGCTGCTAATAAATTGATACCTGCAAACGGAGCTATTAAGATGCTAAGTGTCAATAAGAGGATATGTTTTGTAAATCTTTGCATTTTTCACCACACTCAAAAATTTTTTATTTGTCATTTGGAATTCATGCATAACAATGGAACGAGCAAGCATTTCCAAAACTGCTCGTGACTGTTATAGGCAGCTAAAACAGCTAGAACTTGAGAAAAATTGATTTTATTTCTAGTTGAAACTGATTCTTCCATAGGAAAATCAACCGCAAATAGCTACGGTTGAATCTATCTATGCAAGAGCTTTTGCAGCTATTGTTTTGCCTAGCAGATAAAACTTCGATGTTTCTGCCAGCTCTCTTTTGTTCGATCTTCTCCCGCTCGAAATAAAATATTGGTTATCTTCAAAAGATCTACCATTTCCTCAATTTAACTATTAGAAAAAAAGCGAACATCCATCTACAGAAATAGTTAAAAATGCTACTTTTTTCTTGGGTTAAAGTAATTAATAATTAACACTGGTTATTAAAAAATATTACGAACTTGCTATTATTTTTCAGTTTGTGAGTTTTGCGATCGCCGAAACAAAAGGCGTTTGTGGGAGCATAAATTCAGAGGAAATGAGCTAAATTTAAATATTGATCTTGATTTAAATATTGATCTTGACTGAGAATCATCAACTTTGAATGAGATCGGCGATCGCGGCGACTAACTCTGCTACGACCACAGGTTTAGCGAGATGACGCTGAAAACCAGCCGCGATCGCGCTTTGACGGTCTGACTCTCTAGCAAAAGCAGTCAGAGCGATCGCGGGAATTGGTTCGCCTCCCCTGGCTGCTGTTTGCGATCGCACCTGACGTAGCAGAGAGTAGCCATCCTCTTCTGGCATTCCAATATCGCTGACAATTACATTTGGTTGAAATTGGTTCAAGATTTCTAGTGCTTCTTTAGCCGATCTCGCTACCTTGACTTCCGCCTCCTCTAGGGTCAAAGCAAAATGCAAAAATTCCCGCGCATCTGCATCATCATCAACCACAAGTATTCGGATACCTTGGAGGGGCAAATCTCCCTTGTCTTCCTTGTCCTTCTTGTCTTCCCCATCCCCCTGTCTAGTTTTCAGTAAAGGTATCGTGACAGTAAAAGTCGCCCCCTGCCCTTCTCCTAAACTTGCAGCCGCGATCGTTCCCCCGTGCAATTCAACTAAATGACGGGCGATCGCTAATCCTAATCCTAAGCCATCTTTCGAGCGCGTTGTCACATCATCTGCTTGCCGAAAGCGCTCGAAAATATAAGGTAGAAATTCAGGGCTAATACCTTGACCTGTATCTGTAACTTGGATTTGGGCAAATTTTGGGTAATTGGTAATTGGTAATTGGTAGTTGGTAGTTGGTAGTTGGTAGTTGGTTCTCCCCTGCTCTTCTGCTCCCCTACGCAGCCTTCTGCTCCTCTGCTCCCTCTGCTTCTCTGCTCCCTGCACCGAAGCGCTCCCTGCTCCCTGTTCGACTCGTTTGAGTAAAATCTCAACTCGTCCGCCGTTAGGAGTAAATTTAATTGCATTCGTCAGCAGGTTAGTGATGATTTGTTGGAGACGATGGAGATCGCCAGAAACCATGAAGGGAGAAGTCGGGAGTCGGAATTCTAAATTAATGTTTTTGGCTTGAGCTGCTAATTTCAAGCTAGTTATGGTTGATTCAACTACATTCAAGAGATTAACAGGGGCAAGGGTGAGGCGGAGGTTTCCCCGAATCATGCGCGAGACATCTAGCAAGTCTTCGAGCAGTTGGGATTGTGCTTGAGCGTTGCGCTCGATCGTTTCTAAAGCACGGGCAGCTACTTGAGGATCGTATTTGCGGGTACGCAGTAGTTTTGCCCAGCCGAGAATGGAATTAAGGGGCGATCGCAATTCATGGGAAACCATCGCCAAAAATTCATCTTTGCTGCGATCGGCTCGTTCTGCTTCCTGGCGGGCTAGCTGTTCTTTGGCTAAAAGTGCTTCTCGTTCTCGTTCCCATCGCTTTTTCTCGCTGATATCTAACACAAAAGCAACACCGCGATCGCTATACCCTGGTAGAAAAGCGCAGCCGAGTAAAATTGGAATGCGACTACCATCTTTGCAAATGTATTCTTTCTCAAATGGGGCATATTGACCCGCAGTTTGTATAGTCTCTAACTTTTGAGCGTCAGTTGCGTGGTATTCCGGCGGTGTAATATTCTTATAGTCAACTTGTCCGGCTTGCATTTCTTGTCGCGAATAGCCAGTCATGCAACAAAAGGTCTCGTTGGCATCGATAATCTGTCCTTCGGTGTTCCAAAAGAGAATGCCGATCAGATCGGATTCAAACACACCTCGGAAGAGAGCTTCGCTTTGACGCAAAGCTGCTTCGGCTTGTTTGCGTTGCGTAATGTCTCGAATTAACCAGCGCCAACCAACCAACTCTTCTTGACTATTGGCGATCGCCGCCAGCGAAACTTCAGCAGGAAAAGGCTTGCCTCTGAAGGGTTTTAGGTTCAATTCCCAAGTTTGAATTAGCTGCTCGGATGCAGAATGATTTGCCTTTGCTGCAAGTCGATCTAACTGACTCCAAAAAACCTGCATTTCTTGTGGATCGATGAAGACACTTAAAGGTTTGCCAATTAACTGTTGTTGGTCGATCGCTAACAAGCTTGTTATAGCTCTGTTGGCTTCTTGAATTATGCCTTGGCAATTAGTGACTAAATATCCATCTGGGGCAAAATTGAATAAATCTTGATACCGCTGGCTTTGTAGTTCGCTCAAGTTACGAGCGAGGATCAGTTCTTCGTTCTGTTGGTTGAGTTCCTCCTGAGAAATTTGGAGTTCTTCTAAAGCTACCTGTAAATTCTGATTGCTTTGAGTTAATGCGGCTGCGCGTTGCTCTAGTTGAGCGTAAACATCTCGTAGGGTTGCTTCAGCTTGTTTCTTATCGCTAATATCTCGCCCTTCAGGAATAAGCAACACGACTTGTCCAGTTTCATCAAACACTGGTTTGAGGGAAAAATCAATTGTTGCTACCCTGTCACCTGCACTCAACACATCCACTTCATATCGAACAAATTCTCCCGCCGCTGCTTGCTCGATCGCTTCTCGTAACCGTGCTTGAATTTCGGGTGAAATCATCCACCATTTGGTTTCCCAAAACGGGCGATCGATAACTTCTTCTTTTGTTACGCCGCCAAAATCTAAAGCTGTTTGGTTGACTTCGAGTAAAATTCCTTCAGGGGAGAGCGAACCAATCATCTGAAATGTGGAATTGAAGATGGCGCGAAAACGGCGATCGCTCTCTCGCAGTTTTGCCGTTAACAAACGATATTGCTGTTTATTTCTTTCCGCCGCCTCCCGCACTTGTTTTTCTTGAGCTAGTATTTGTTCTCGCTCGATTTCTGCCTGTTTGCGTGCCGTGACATCTCGCCAAGCCGCAACAAACCCATCATTTAATTTACTAATCCGAATATCGTAAGCTCGGGTTAAGCAGCGATCGCCATAAATATCTGTATAATCCAGAGATTCTTTAATTAGTGGTTTGCCTGTTTCTACAACTTGGCAATATTCCTCAAACAGATCGCTTTCTTTGTGAGCGGGAAGTAACTCGCACAGTCTTCTCCCGATTTGCTGTTCCTGCGTCATGCAATTCTGTTCGCAAGCCGCTGCATTGACGTATTCAACTTGAAAATCTACGATCCGTCCAGATTCATCGCGAATACTTGAATAAATGCCAAAACAGTCGAGTAAATTTTCTACAGATGTTTGAAACCGTTGTTCGCTAGCTTGCAGTTTTTGTCGTAGTTGAGTATTCGCGATCGCACTACCTACTGCTTGCCGCAATTCATCAGCTGTGGCTTGCCCTTTCACGAGATAATCGACTGCACCATTTTTCAGTGCTTTGACTGCGATCGCCTCACTCCCATGACCTGTTACCATGACTACGGGAGGGCAATTCTCACTTGATTGCTGTCTCAGCCTGGTTAAAAATGCCAAACCATCTAAATCTGGCAGTTGATATTCTAATAAAATTCCATCAACCGATCGCGATTGACACAGTAATAAACCACTTTGTCCCGATTCCGCCTCTAGAATTTTATACTCAACTTCTTGCTCTGCTATGAGATACTCTCGATAAATTTCTCGCTCTGGCGCACAACAATCAACAATTAGAACTGTGCGGTGCTGTGTCATAGATCCTATCTACAGATGCAGTACTTTACGGGCGAGCGAGAAAGGCAGAGAGCAGAGGGCAAAAGGTAGAAAGAACTTTAACTACCAGTAATAGAATATACTCCATTACTGAGTATTTTACTGACATATTTTCATATCCTATCTTTCGATACTTTGAAGCAATTCTCCTCCTTAAGACATCTATCTAAAAGTAGATTGCTTTTCAATTAATAATGGTAACGGGTAATGGGTAGTTGGTAGTTGGTGGTTGACAGTTGACGGTTAATAGAGAATTGATAACTGGTCACTGGTCACTGGTCACTGTGTTAAAATTCTGCCTCTAGCTGCCGATATAAACGTTGATGGCGAGAGAATAGCTGATGATACGTGCGCGTCAAGTCAGGGTTGGGCGAAATGCGATCGCGAATTTTAATTGTCGGTTGCACGTCAGATAAATCGGCGATCGCACCGATGGCGTACATTGCTAATACTGCTGCCCCGTAGCCACTGGCTTCGTAAACCTCTGGCATCGCTACTACCATACCAAATGCATCTGCCATCATTTGCAACCATGCTTGAGAACGGGCAAAACCCCCAGAAGCGCGAATTTCTCCTGTCGTTCCAGTGGTTTCTTGAATTGCTGCGTTGATGCTGTAGACGGCAAAGATAATTCCTTCCATCGCTGCCCTAATTGTATGCGATCGCGTGTGGTTGAAATTCAAACCAAAGAAGACACCCCGCGCTTTAGGGTTCCAGTAGGGGGCGCGTTCTCCCGATAAATAGGGTAAACAGATTAATCCTTCTGCGCCTGCGGGTATTTCCATCGCTGCTTGAATCATCACGTCATACGGATCGATACCCAATCGTTTCGCTGCTTCTACTTCTGGGTAACAAAAGCGATCGCGCAACCATCGTAAAACAATTCCACCATTATTGGTCGGTCCCCCGATAACCCAATGTTTCTCGGTGAGGGCATAACAAAAAGTTCGCATCTGCGGATCGGTAATCGGTGCGGGGGCTACAGTCCGTACTGCACCACTTGTACCGATGGTAATAGCAAATTCGCCAGGGGCGATCGCACCTACGCCTAAATTCGCCAGTACGCCATCATTTGCACCAATGACGACAGGTGTATGTGGATCGAGTCCCATTGCTTCTGCATACTCAGTTTGCATCCCGCGTAAGATGTGGGTGGTAGGGACTAATTCGCTTAATTGTGCCGCTTGAATTCCTGCTATTGTTAAAGCTTCTGCATCCCAATTTAGGTGTTGTAAGTTAAATAACCCTGTCGCGGAAGCAATCGAATAATCTACTACATAACGTTGAAAAAGTTTGAAGAAAATATACTCTTTAATTGAAATAAATTTTGCTGCTTTATGGAAAATTTCTGGTTCTTGTTCTCGCAGCCACATGAGTTTAGTTACAACAGAGACGGGATGAATCGGACTTCCCGTTCGCAAATATAAGTTATGAGTAATCTTATCTTGGTTCAATCTTTCTGCTTGATCGACACTGCGGTTATCTGCCCAAATAATGATATTTGATAAAGGTTTATTGTTAGCATCTACTGGCAGTAAACTATGAGTTGCCGTACTAAAACCAACGGCAGCGATTTCCTGTTTAGATATACCAGTATCCATTGCTTGACGCACGGATGTAATGACTGCATTAAACAGCGCTTCTGGATCTTGTTCTGCCCAGGTTGGATGCGGGACGATAATTTCATATCCCTGACTGCCCTTACCTTTAATAGCACCACCATGAGAAAATGCGATCGCTTTGGTGCTGGTTGTGCCGATGTCTACGCCGAGGAAGTAAGTCATGATGGGAAGGGAGCAGGGAGTAGGGAGTAGGGAGTAGGGGAAAGAGAGAGTCGTCCAACTGGGCGAGCTGAGGGGGATAAAGGGGACAGAGAAAAATTATTTATAAAATCAATTTTAGGTTTTTATTTGAGAGAAAGCGCGATCGCTTTAACTTAAATAACAGTTTCTTCTGAGTAGCGATCGCTGTTGGATTGTGGCTGATAGCTGTGAGACAATTACATTAGCAGGAACAGAAAAATTCAAGAGGTAAAACGCAAAGCGTGAAAATTGTCAAAGTTACTCAGGATGATTTTAATGAGTGGCTGGATTTAGCGTTAAAACTTTGGTCAGATGAATCAGTTGAAGAAATGCAAAGAAGTCTGACAAATATTTTCCACTCTCCTCGCGAAGCAGGATTTTTAGTCAAAGATGATAATGACAAAGCAATTGGATTTATGAATCTTTCGCTGCGCTCTGACTATGTTCCAGGTGCGACTCAGAGTCCTGTTGCTTATGTAGAGGGGATTTATGTAAAAGATGAATATCGCAAACAAGGCGTAGGTAAAAAACTAATTCAATATGCTCAACAGTGGGCAATTGAACGTGGATGTATAGAGCTTGCTTCAGACGCTTTATTAGACAACACGGCAAGTTATGAGTTTCATACAAAGGTGGGGTTTCAAGAAGTAGAAAGAGTGGTTACTTTCATCAAACAAGTAACATCTTCTGGCTGATACTGTTATTGTAAACATGCGATCGCTATTCTTTTGCTTCTATTTTGTTTATCTCAATGATGGTGAAATTACATCATGACACAAGCACTCGAACAAAGAACCTACACGCCTGAAGAGTATCTCGAACTCGAAGTTGCGTCCGAAACCCGCAATGAATTCCGTAATGGAGCAATTACCCAAATTGCAGGAGGTACACTTGCACACAACCGCATCAGTGGAAATCTTTATATCGCTTTGAGCGTTGCTATGAGACGTAAGCCTTACGAAACATTTCATATCGACCAACGGCTTTGGATTGGCGATCGCAACTTATATACATACCCTGATGTCATGGTAGTCGAAAAGCCTCTCCAATTTAAAGAAGGACGCACAGATACATTAGTTAATCCATGTTTTATTGCGGAAGTCTTATCTAAATCGACGCAAGATTACGACCGTGGTGAAAAATTTGTCGCTTATCGTACTATTAATAATTTTCAAGAATATTTACTCATAGACCAGTACAGTATTCATGTAGAACATTACGTCAAAACTGCTGTTAATCAATGGTTGCTCTCAGAATACAACGATCCTAATGTGACGCTATCTTTTAGCGTTTTTGAGTTTCAAATTCAAATTGCAGAGCTTTATGAAAATATTGAGTTTTCCAACTCTAGTTCATAAAGTAATAGCACCGATTCTACACGAAGAAACTGATAATAAGCACAACTAAAAATCCCACGCAACCAACAATTGTTTCCATTACCGTCCACGCCCGCAAAGTTTCTTTTTCTGATAATCCTAAATAACGACTAACCAACCAAAAACCGGAATCATTGACGTGGGAAAGTACAGTTGCACCAGAGGCGATCGCAATTGTTATCAAGCCTATCATAGGCGGCGAATATTTCCCCGCTTCAATTGCTGGAGCCATGATTCCTGCTGCTGTTACCATCGATACTGTAGCTGAACCTTGGGAGACTCGCACGGCAGTTGCAATTAGAAATGCTAGCAGAATTATTGGTAAATTTGAGGCTGCCATTGCCCTAGCTAAAACATCCCCAACACCACTAGCGACTAAAACTCTACCGAATACCCCTCCAGCACCCGTGACTAAAATAATTAATCCTACTGGTTCTAGCGATTTAGTAGCAATTTGTTGCACTTCATCAAGGGAATATCCGCGTTTAATTCCTAAAATATAAAAGGAAAGTAGGGCAGCAATCATTAAAGCTGTAAATGGATGTCCTAAAAAGGTAAGGAAGTTACGCAAAAAGTTTCCTTCTGGCAAAATGACAGTAGAAACAGTATTGAGCAGAATTAAGACTAAGGGAATGGCAATGATAGAAACTACCGTACCAAAGCGAGGTGGTTCTTTGCCGAGTTCGTGCTTTGGTGCTTCAATTTCCATGTATTCTGGAACTGTAGCGTGAATTTTCCCTGCTATATATTTACCGAAAAATACACCACCGAAAATCGTAGCAGGAATCCCAGCGATCGCACCAAATAAAATTACCCAACCTAAGTCTGCATTAATTAACGAGGCGACTGCAACAGGACCAGGAGTGGGAGGAATGTAACTATGACCGATCGCCAATCCAGCCGTCAGGGGAATGGCGTAATATAACAATGACTTCCCCGTGCGTTTTGCTAAACCGTACACTAAGGGGATGAGAATAATTAGCCCGACATCAAAAAAAACGGGAATCGCTACGATTAAACCTGTTAAACTCAAAGCCCATTGAGCTTTATCTTGACCGAATTTTTTCACCAACGTAGCTGCTAGCACTTCCGCGCCGCCAGATACCCGCAGCATTTCACCAAACATCGTCCCTAAGCCTACCACGATCGCGATAAAGCCGAGGGTACTGCCCATTCCCTGCTGGATTGTTTCGGCTATTTTATCTAACGGTATACCCGCTGCTATGGCAACAAACAGACTCGTCAACAACAGGGCAACAAATGCTTGCAAGCGCACACCAATGACGAGAAATAAAAGGAGGGCGACACCTAGCATCGCCACAAAAATTAATGCACCAGGAGACATAATTCAGCGACCAGTGACCAGTGACCAGTGACCAGTTAATTTTGACTTTTGACTTGTAACTTTTGACTAGATATCAGTTGACCAATTACCAATTAGAAAATCTAATTTCGTCTATTTTCTGAGGTTAAGAGTTTTTTTACTTCTATCTTGAGATTTATTCTTGGCTTGGCAATTTTAGTTACATTGCAGCATACTAATAAGTATTTTTAGTTAAACAAAATTAATATTTTTTAATTTATTTAAGAGGATCGATGAGGATTAGTATATATACAAACATGAACGATACGTTTGTAAAATTATTAGTAATATTACTTAAAATATTTTGAATGCAAGAATATACATAAAAGTTAATATTTCAAGTAAGCAATTTTACTAGAAACGATCGCCTAACGAGTGTTTATTAGCTAAATTTATATGTACTTTACAGAATTTAACTCTAAATAGGGTTGAAGTGAAAAGTAAATTCTCATCAGCGGGAAGACTATCACTTCATTCGAGCAAGAAACATACGCCCTGAGATAGTTTATCGCGATCGCCTCCCTATATCTTGAGAGAGTTGTAGTCTTAATTACAATTAGATTATTTTATAAATTGCAGGATAATTGCCGCTAATACCATAAGTAATTTTAACTAGAAAATTGCGAGTTAGAACGGGATTGAAGTCATACTCAATCTAAGCAAGAATAAACTGGTAAAATCGTTTCATGTTGGTTTAGTACAACATAGTTGTTGATTTACTTCAACACCAATAGCAAAATTTCTACTGGATTGAGTGCTTGAATATACTCAGTCTAGAATGGGGTGCGATCGGCGATCGCGATTTTAATTAACCAAACGATCAATTTTCAATTCAATAACATTTCAATTCACATCGATCGAACTCTTAACATCACAATGGATCTTCAGTCAAAAAACAAACTGCATACTCTCCATCAAAAGCTGAAAAAGTGGTATCGATGGATGCTGCTCTTCGTGCTGTCCCTTAGTATTATCCTGACAGCATGGATAGTGATAGCACAGCAACCAGTTGTCTTGAATACCTTAATTCTTGCACCCGATGTCAAAGATCTGCGAGCAGGAATATTTCAAGACTTTGAGAAAGAAAATCCAGGGATTCGCATCAACGTCATTGAAGGTCCAAATGCTGCTAATTTAATTGAAGATCTTTACTCTTCAGCTTTTCTGTTAGGTGAATCTCCTTACGACTTAGTACTCTTAGATATTATTTGGACACCAAAATTTGCTGCGGCTGGATGGTTGTTAGACTTACAAAAACGAGTAAATCCAGAGGAATTAAAAGCATTTACAGCCCAAGATATCGAAGCAGGAAGATACAGGGATGGCTTATATCGCATCCCAATCCGTGCAGATGTTGGCATACTTTACTACCGCGAAGATTTACTCAAAGCAGCAGGATTAAAACCGCCAGAAACCTTTCAGGATTTAATTCAGGCATCCCAAACTTTACAAAAACAAGATAAGGTCGATTGGGGTTATGTCTGGCAAGGACGGCAATATGAAGGACTGTCAGCAATGTTCGTTGAAGTTCTTGAAGGTTACGGTGGATTCTGGGTAAATCCAGATACACAGGAAGTTGGGCTAGATAAACCAGAGGCAATTCAAGCAGTCCAGTTTCTCCGCAGTACGATTGAAAAAGGTATTTCTCCACCAGGGGTAACAACATACATTGAAGAGGACACTCGCCGCCTATTTCAAAGCGGTCAAGTTGCCTTTTTAAGAAACTGGCCCTATGTTTTACCTTTAGCAAATGAAAAAGGGTCTCAACTCAGAAATCGAGTAGCTATGAAACCAATGGTTCACGCCCCTGGAGAAACAAGCGGTGCTTGTTTAGGAGGCTGGGGTTTTGGTATTTCGAGTAACTCGACCCATAAAGAAGAGGCTTGGAAAGCCCTGCAATACTTTATGAGTCAGGAAGCACAAAAGCGATTTATCTTAGGGGCGGGATACGTACCCAGTCGGAAGGAATTATTTACCGACCCAGACGTTGTGGCAAAATATCCCTACTTTCCAGAGTTGCTGCAAATTGCCGAAAAAGCAGTTTTGCGTCCGGCAATTCCCCAATACGCGCAAGCTTCTGATATTTTGCAACGTTACCTCAGTGCTGCCCTTTCCAACCGTATGAGTCCCGAACAAGCCATGGAAGCGGCTGCTAAAGAAACCCGCACTTTATTAGGTCGAAATCAAGCTTAAGAAAAGTCAAAAGTCAAAAGTCAAAAGTCAAAACTAATAACTACTGATGACAAATGACACATGACAAATGACACATGACAAATGACAAAACTATGAAACTCGATGTCGTACAAAAAAGAGAACAGAAAACTGGATGGATCTTACTCTTACCAGCATTAATTGTCATGTTGGTAGTGTATGCCTATCCAATTTTACGAGCGTTTTGGCTGAGCGTCTTTACTCAAAACCTGGGAACTGAGTTAGAACTGGTGTTTTCCGGTTTGAGTAATTACGGGCGGATGTTTAACGACGGGCGATTCTGGCAAAGTTTGTGGAACACCAGCGTGTTTACAACCGCTTCCGTGTTGTCAGAATTAATTTTAGGTATTGGTGTCGCTTTGGTACTCAACCAAGCCTTTAAAGGACGGGGAATTGTGCGGACAATTACCTTAATTCCTTGGGCTTTGCCAACAGCAGTCATGGGGGTTGCGTGGGCGTGGATTTTTAACGACCAGTATGGTGTAGTTAACGATATATTACGCCGCTTAGGATTAATTGAAACAGGGATTAGTTGGCTGGGAAATCCGACACTGGCAATGATTGCAGTCATTTTAGCTGACGTGTGGAAGACAACACCATTTATTGCTCTGCTGTTGCTGGCGGGGTTGCAGTCAATTCCTGGCGACTTGTACGAAGCGCATTCTTTAGATGGTGCGACTCCGTGGCAGAGTTTCTGGAAAATTACCGTCCCTTTGTTAATGCCGCAAATTATTGTTTCTTTGTTGTTCCGTTTTGCTCAAGCTTTCGCTATTTTCGACTTAATTCAAGTTATGACTGGCGGTGGTCCTGGTGGGGCAACGGAAACGGTTTCAATTTACATCTACAGTACAGTGATGCGTTATTTAGATTTCGGCTACGGTTCGGCGTTGATTGTCGTGACATTTTTGATTTTAGTCATTGCTGTCGCGATCGCATCCTTCCTCTTAACTAGAGCGCGGGCTAATGCCGCAGGAGTACGTTAATTATGGCAATTGCACAATCGCGATCGCAAGCTAAGGCAGGGATAAATTGGCGAGCCATTTGGCTGCCAATTGCCGTAGTTTTAGTTGTAATATTCTTTCTCGCCCCCGTACTGTGGCAGGTATTAACTTCCGTAAAAGTTAACGAGGACATCTCAGCCGTTCCTACAGTTTACTTTCCCACTCGCTTCACCTTCGAGCATTACGCATCTCTATTTACCCGTCGTCCATTTGGACTTTACATTTTAAATAGTGCCTTTGTTTCTATTACCTCTACCCTACTGTGTCTAGCTTTTGGCGCACCAGCAGCTTATGTTTTGGCACGGTTGCGATTAGTGGGGAAGGAAGTTATTCTCGCGATCGTTTTGATTGTTACTTTATTTCCTACAGTATTACTATTTCTAGGACTGTTGGAAATCGTTCAAGTCACTAATTTAGCCAACAACTTTTTAGCGCTAATAATTCCATACACGGCGATTAATTTACCTCTAACAATTTTGGTAATGCGAAGTTTTTTCCAACAACTACCTAAAGATTTGGAAGATTCAGCGCGAGTAGATGGATACAACACATTTCAATTACTATGGAAGATTCTATTACCCATGACTCTTCCCGCTTTAGTGACGACAGGAATTCTGACTTTTATTGCTGCTTGGAATGAGTTCATCTTCGCTCTAACATTTATTTCGCGAGAATCAATGAAAACCATACCTGTAGCAACCGCTCAATTGAGTGGGGCTTCGGTATTTGAAATTCCCTACGGACCCATCGCTGCTGCAACCATTTTAGGCACTCTACCTTTAATTCTCCTCGTACTCTTCTTCCAGCGCAAGATCGTTCAAGGTCTGACTGCTGGAGCTGTTAAAGGTTAGTTTGTAGAAACGCGACATGTCGCGTTTCTACAAAATTCGTACTTCATCTTTTTAAAATCATGGCTAAACTCGAACTCAGAAATTTAAATAAAACTTATACTCCTAAAGTTGTCCCAGTTAAAGATGTGAGTTTGACTGTGGATGATGGAGAATTTTTGACGTTACTCGGTCCTAGTGGCTGTGGTAAGTCTACAGTATTGCGGATGATTGCAGGGTTAGATGCCCCAACTCGCGGACGCATCTTTCTGGGTGGGGAAGATATCACCTCCAAACGACCAGGCGATCGCAATATGGCGATGGTGTTTCAAAGCTATGCTCTCTACCCGCACATGACAGTCAGCGAAAACCTCGCTTCTGGACTGAAGCTGAAAAAAGTTTCTCGCGCCGACATCGAACAACGGGTAGCGGAAGTTAGCAGGCTATTGGGACTGGATGAGTTAATGAACCGCAAACCAGGACAGCTATCTGGCGGACAAAGACAACGGGTAGCTGTCGGTCGGGCGCTGGTACGTCAAGCTCAGGTATTCTTGTTAGACGAACCCCTAAGTAACCTCGATGCGTTATTGCGGGAACGAGTCCGCGCCGATCTCAAGCGCATATTTGCAGCCCAAAAAGCCCCTGTAGTCTACGTCACCCACGACCAAACCGAAGCAATGACGCTTTCTACTAAGGTGGCTTTGCTCAATGATGGGTACTTACAGCAACTCGACTCGCCCGATGGTATTTACAATCATCCGGCAAATCGATTTGTAGCAGGATTTGTTGGCAGTCCCCAAATGAATTTGCTTACCCTACCCTGTAAAGGTAGATCGGCAACGCTGGGAGATTTCCAAATTCCCCTACCTGATTTGCCCACCGTACCACCAGAAATTATTTTGGGTATCCGTCCTGAAAACGTCGGCATAGCCCAACCAGGCGATACTAGCTTTGTCCGAGGGCGAGTCAACGTTGTGGAAAACTTGGGAATGAACTATTTGGTCAATACGCGGGTCGACAGTCACAGCACCCCAACGCAGATCGTGCGGGCGTTGCTACCCACAGACCGTCGTTGGAACGAAGAGGAAGAAATTGCTCTTACCCTACCACCTCACCACCTGCACTGGTTTGACGTTCAATCTGGAGATGCTTTAATTGGGCGGCAGATGGCAGGAGTTTATTCGTAATTTGTAAATATAGAGACGTTACATGTAGCGCCTCTATATTTATGTCATTCTTCGCTGACTAACTTTCTGGCTTTATTGGCTCTCGCTTCAGCGTTTGTCATCACTTCGTCCATCTTCTCTTGGATTTCCCCTGGATAGTTTTCTAAGACTTTTGTGGAAAGAGAAATTCTGCCTCTACCTTCATCCAAATCGATAATGACTGCTTTGATTTCCTGCCCAATTTTAAACAGGGCGGGTAGAGAAGCGGTATAATTTTGGCTGACTTGCTTGATGTGGAGTAGACCGCTGACTCCATTAAGATCGACAAACACACCAAAAGGCTGAATGCTGGAAATTTTACCTGTAGCAAGTTGACCGATTTCCAATTGGCTGAAGCTACTGGCGCGAGTCGCTAGGCGGTTGGAAAGAACGAGTTTTTTATTGTCGTAATCGACTTCCAGAACACTAGCTGTCAGGGTTTGACCCTTGAGCGATTCCATGTTTTCTTTTTCAACTAAATGCGATCGCGGAATAAAACCTCTCAAGCCCAGCACGTCTACTGTCACGCCACCCTTATTTGCTCCTGTCACTCGTACCTGCACTGTCTGGCGATTCTCTTGCATCTGCTCGATGCGCTCCCAAATATGCTGAATTTCTAACTGACGGCGCGACAAAGTGACCTGTCCATCTGCATCTTGGTCGCGGATAATCAGAAACTCTAGTTCCTCTTGCAAAGGTAGTATGGTAGACAAATCCGTAACTTGTTGTAGGGAAGCTTGATCTGCTGGAAGAAAAGCAGCGGACTTACCACCAATATCGACATAAGCGCCGTTGCTGTCGTATTGAAAAACTTTACCGCGTACTGTTTGCCCTTTCTGGAACTGATAGTCATGTTGTTCCAGTGCTTTAGCAAAATCCTCCATCGAGAACGATGAACTAGATACAGATGGGGTCGAATCAGATTTCATAGGAATACAAAAAGGGAGTCGAGAGTCGTAGGGGCGGTTTTTTACAGAATATCCGTGAAATAATCCAGAATTCTGCGAATAAACCCGCCCGTACAGAAATAGGGAGCGGGAGGGGGGGACAAGCGAGACAAGGGAAGAATCAAAATTTAACTTCTGCCTCCTGCCTCCTCACAAAGTTTTAAACAGGTGTTTCACTTGCTCCCAGGCATCAGCTGTAGCTTCTGGATTATAGCTTGCGCGGCGATCGCAGAAGAAGCCATGACCTGCTCCATGATAGCGAAAGATCTTATAAGAGATGCGATGTTTAGTGAGTTCGGCTTCAATTCGCTCGATATGGTCGGTAGGGATGCTCCCGTCCTCCAAGCCAAAAAAAGCATAAATTGTGCCGGAAATCTCGGATGTACGAGATAGGGTAGGAGAACCACCACCAGGAGTACGGGTAGGAATGCCAGCCCCATAAAAAGCCGCAGTCGCTTTAATATCTGGTAAAGTTGCAGCTAGATAAGCGACGTGACCCCCAAAACAAAAGCCGATGCAACCGATCGCCTCTGGTTTAACTTGGGGTAAAGCTTTCAAGTAGTCGATCGCGGCTTGAATATCGCTTAACAGTTCTGACGCTTTGGTTTGCTCCCAAGCATATTTTCTCCCCACTTCCAATTCTTCTGGAGTATAGCCAGTCTCAAAACCTGGTGCTAGGCGTTGAAATAACGCAGGAGCGATCGCCACATATCCTAGCTTGGCAATTCTTTCCGTAATATCTCGGATGTGGGAATTTACTCCAAATACTTCTTGTAACACCACAATCCCAGGGTACGTCCCATCTACTGTTGGTGCTGCTAGGTATGCATCAATATCCAAACTGTCAGCCGAAATTTTGACGTGATTTGTCTGAATTTCTTTATCTGTCATGATGGTATAGATTCAGTTATCAAGGAGTGGTGAGTTGATAATTGGTAATTGGTAATTGGTAATTGCCTCCTTGTCTCCTTTGTTCCCACACCCTACACCCTCATTCTTCCCCTACTCCCTGCTCCCTACTCCCTACTCCCTAAAAAAATGGTTCAATTCCACATTCAGCCAGATAGCGATATTCCTGCTTCAACTCAACTTTACAATCAAATTCTTTACGCGATCGCCTCTAGACAGTTTCCACCTGGACAGCGTTTACCCAGTACGAGAGCTTTAGCAATCCAGACTGGTTTGCATCGCAACACTATTAGTAAAGTTTATCGTCAGCTGGAGGAAGATGGTTTAGTCGAAAGTTTGGCAGGTTCGGGCATCTACGTCCGCACTCAAGCTCATAATAGCAGCCCCCGCTCGTCTTCCCCCCTGATAGAAAAGTATCCCGCAGCAGAAAAGATTGTCCGACGCAGTTTAGAGGAATTACTCAAGTTAGGCTGTTCGCTCAACGAAGCACGGGAAGTATTTATCGCTGAAATTGATTGGCGATTGCGTAGTAGCGCTCAAGTCTTGGTGACGGTTCCAAGTGATGATATCGGTGTGGGTAAGTTGATGATCGATGAATTACAAAAAGCATTGGGTGTAAGTGTTCAGCTAGTTCCAATTGAGGAATTAGCAGCAATTCTAGAACAAACACCTTCTGGTACGGTGGTGACGAGCCGCTATTTTATTGGTGTTGCAGAAGCGATCGCCTCACCGAAAGGAGTGCGCGTCATCCCTGTAGATGTCTACGATTACAGTCAAGAAATTCACACTTTGAAAAAATTACCAAAGGGTAACTGTGTAGGAATCGTCAGCCTCAGCTCTGGTTTGTTAAGAGCTGCTGAAGTAATTATTTATAGCCTGCGGGGAAGCGAACTACTAGTACGAACAGCCCAAACAGGAGATAGTTATAAGCTTAATGGCATTGTCAAAAGCGCCCACTTAATTATTAGCGATCGCGCCAGTTATGTTGCTGTTAGAGCCGCCGTTCAGGCTGCGAGAGAAAACATTATTCGCCCGCCCCAACTCGTTTGTTGCGAAAATTATATTGCCACTGAGTCAATTGATTCTCTCAAACGAGAATTGGGGATTGATTAGAAGAGTTAATAGTTGTTGGTTGTTGGTAATGGGTAATGGGTAATTGGGTAATAGGTCCCTGATAACTGATAACTGACAACTGTTTAAACTTAAATCATTTACACTTAAAATATTAGATTAATACTCAGCATTTAGTAAACAAAATGACTGTAGACATTCATCCTTCCACTGGTTTGAAAGAAGCGATCGAGCAGCGCCGTGCGGCTAGAGCGTTTCGTTCCAATCCAATTCCCGAAGCAATTCTAGAAGCAATTTTTCAGATAGGATTACGCGCTCCCTCCGGCTTTAATCTCCAGCCTTGGCGGTTCATCGTCGTGCGAGAACAGCAAAATCTCGACAAACTGAAAGCCTGTGCCTTTAATCAGCGTCAGGTAGGGGAAGCCCCAGTCGTATTAATTTGCTGTGGCGATCGCGCCAGTGCTGAAATGGAAAATATTGAAGCTGTCATCGCATTGGGTTCTGAAGCAGGGGCGATGAACGATGACTTGGCTAACTATATGCGATCGCAAATTCCGTCTTTCTTTGAAAATCACCCCAGTTTCGAGTCGATGGAAGCTTGGACGAACCGCCACACCATGCTAGCTGTTGCCCATCTGATGTTAGTTGCTAAAAGCTTTGGTGTTGATAGTTGCCCGATGGAAGGCTTTTCTACGGCACAAGTCAAAGAAGCCTTTCATATTCCACCCCATGTCGATGTTTGCTGTTTAGTCGCCCTTGGCTACGCTGCCGAACCTTTCAAACAATACGGCGGACGCTTCAAAGCCGACCGCGTTTGCTTTAGCGAAACCTACGGCGAACCTTTTTTAGGTTAAATTTTATGTTGAACTTAGGGACGCACGGCTGTGCGCCCCTACTCTTCACATTCACACAGATACCGGGAGCGCCAAAAACTCCCGTACTCGCTGCAAATAACTTTGAGGATCTTCCAGCATGGGAAAGTGAGCCGTATTGGGGATCGTCACAAACTCCACGCGATCGCTCAATGCGGCTGCCTGCTTGCCCATCGCCGCCGGAATAATCTTGTCATACTCCCCAGAAATTAATAACGTCGGCACTTTCAGACGGGTAAACTCCTGCGGCATCACTTCTGCTGCTGTCTTGCTGACAGAAGTAAAAATCGTTCCCAAAGCTGCTTCGTAATCCGCTACCAAAAAATCTTCTAGAAAAGCTTGGCGTTCGGCAGCAGGAATAGAACGATGGAGAAACCGCGCCATAAACATGCGATCGACAAATGGTATTTTCTTCAACCACTGGGGGCGAAACTTGACAACGTAACCGCCAAATTTATGAAAGGCAGCAAAAGCCTTCTCTTCATACTCAAAGATCCCGCTACAAGTAAGAATCGCTTTTTCTACCCGTGCTGGATAGCGATTGAGAAAAAATGTTGCTACCGACGCTCCCATCGAATGAGCGTTAAGGTATACCCGATGTAATTCCAATCGATCCAGCAATCCTGCAAGATCTTCGGCGTACTCTTCTAGCTCGTAGCTTAACTCAGCGATCGCCTCAGCTTGTGCTTGCGGTGACTTTGCCTCAGCTACATCAACGTTAGCAGTAGATAGGGCAGGTTTCCCGCGCGATCGCCCAAATCCCCGCATGTCATATAACAAGCAATCGAACTGTTCTGACAGTACTTGTGCCGTACTGTGCCAATAACGAGCTGAACCAGCCCAGCCATGCAGAAATACCATTACAGGCTTATCTTGTTTGGCTTCCGGTGTCCGAATCCACTCGTAGTAATGCTCAACGCCACGGACTGAAATATAAGCCATCTACTGTTTGTCCTTTGTCATTTGTCATATATCATTTGTTAGTGGCTTGGGGCAAATGACAAATGACGATTGACCAACGACCATCAAGCCGATTCCGGTTTGGGCAAGGAAGACGGATGCAGCAGCAGTTCGGCGGTAGAGCGTTTCTCCACCATTTCCCGCGTTACCGCACAACGAGTTAGATCTTTACGCGATGGCAACTCGTACATCAACTCCAACATGAGTTCTTCTACAATTCCTCGCAGCGCCCGCGCCCCTGTCTTGCGACGATAGGCTTCTTGGGCGATCGCCCGCAGGGCTTCAGGTTTGAACTCTAGTTGAACGTTATCCATCTTCAGCAGTTTTTGATACTGCTTGACTAACGCGCTCTTAGGCTGAGTCAGAATTGCCACTAACGCTTCTTCATCCAATGGTTCGACCACAGCTACCATTGGCACGCGCCCGATAAATTCGGGAATCATGCCAAATTTTACCAGATCGTCTGGCTCTAAGCGGACGAGAATATCTGCCGTCCGCTTTTCTCGCGATAGCCCTTCCCCTGGCTGAATGAAACCTATTGACTTTTTGCCAATTCTCTGCTCTACCACTTTTTCGAGACCGACAAAAGCCCCACCGCAAATAAATAGGATGTTGCTAGTATCGATTTGGATGCAGTCTTGATATGGGTGTTTTCGTCCCCCTTGGGGTGGAACGTTCGCCACCGTGCCTTCCAGCATTTTTAGCAGCGCTTGTTGTACGCCTTCTCCCGAAACGTCCCTGGTAATTGAGGGGTTTTCACTCTTGCGGGCAATTTTATCAATCTCATCGATGTAGATAATGCCTCTTTGAGCTTCTTCTACATCTAAATCGGCAACTTGCAATAATCTGAGTAAGATGTTTTCTACATCCTCGCCAACGTACCCTGCTTCTGTCAGTGTCGTGGCATCGGCAACCGCAAACGGTACGTCAAGAATTTGCGCTAAAGTTTGCGCCAGTAGAGTTTTGCCGCAACCAGTCGGACCAATTAACAAAATATTAGATTTTTGTAACTCTACGATATCTTCTGCACCAGCTTTACCGCTACTATTTTTCGACTGTACTAAGCTCAGGCGTTTGTAGTGGTTGTAAACTGCTACCGATAAAACTTTTTTCGCCTCATCTTGACCGATAACGTGTTCGTCGAGATGTGCTTTAATCTCGCGGGGTTTGGGAATTTGGTTGAGCGAAATCCCCCCAGTTCGACTGCGCCGCTTTGGTGGTGGTTCTGGACGAGGCTGTTGGGGTGCAGCAGTAGTTGAGTCTAATAACTCCTCATCCAGAATTTCATTGCACAAATCTACACATTCATCGCAGATGTAGACTCCCGGTCCGGCAATCAATTTCCGTACCTGCTCTTGCGATTTGCCGCAAAATGAACACTTTAAATGGGAGTCGTACTTAGACATAAGAAGCCTCTTACTTCACTGATGTGACTGCTTCGCCCGCTTTGGGGAGATTTTGCTTAGAGATCGTTTGGTCGATCAACCCGTAATCTTTTGCCTCTGCTGCCGACATGAAAAAGTCGCGTTCCGTATCGGCTTCGATTCTCTCCAAGGGTTTACCTGTGTGGTAGGCGAGGATTTCATTTAATCGCCGCTTGTGGTAGAGGATCTCTTTGGCTTGGATCTCAATGTCAACTGCTTGTCCTTGAGCGCCACCGAGGGGTTGATGGATCATGATTCGCGCGCTGGGTAGAGACATCCGTTTTCCGGCTGCTCCGGCTGCGAGCAAAAACGCTCCCATACTAGCTGCTAATCCAAAACAAATAGTAGCAACATCAGAGCGAATCTGCTGCATTGTGTCATAAATCGCCATACCAGCCGTGACAGAGCCGCCTGGAGAATTAATGTAAAGATGGATATCTTTTTCTGGGTCTTCAGCTTCTAAGAATAACAACTGAGCCACGATCGAATCAGCAACAGCATCATCGACTGGAGTGCCCAAAAAAACAATCCGCTCTCTGAGCAATCTAGAGTAAATATCAAAGGCACGTTCTCCCATGCCTGATTGCTCCACTACCATTGGCACGATGTTGCTAGGACTAATCGTAGAGTTTAGCTCTAGATGTTTGTGGCTGCTAATGAGTGGATAGTATGAGGACTGAGATACAAGCATAGATAATTGTTCCAGAAGTAGAGCCAGATGCAGTGCATTTAACTGGCGCTGAAGGCGATCGCACTTTTCACCAGTGGCTTTGCTATCTGTTGACTATTATGCCTCATGAACTAGGGGTTAGGAGTTGGGAGAAAAAAGAGAGAAATTCAAAATTCAAAATTCAAAATTCAAAATTCTCCGACTCCCTTGTACGGGCGGGTTTCGATCGAAGATTTATTGACGTAAGCGTGAATATGCTTGCTAAACCCGCCGCTACGACTCCCAACTTACTCAGTTTCAGTTGCTTCTACTGTTATAGTCGCTTCTGACGCTTCTGGCTGGGTCGATTCTTCTATAATTTCCGCATCATCAATTTCATCCTCTTCATCGTCCTGTAAAGAGCCTTCTGGTACGAGTTCGATCGCGGAATGTTCTTCTAGCCAAGCAAAAATCTTGTCTGTTAGCAGTTCTTCTTGGACGACTTCTTTGAGCCTTTCTCGATCGATATCTTGACCGGAGTATTCAGCCATTAGCTCTTTGACCCGTGCTTCCACGGCAGCTGGCTCGATTTCAATCGATTCTTTTTTCGCGACTTCCTGTAGAGCTAGCGATCGCTTCAATCGATCGATCGCTTCTGGACGCGATCGCTGTCTTAGCTGCGGCACTGTATCTTTAGTAAACAGTTTCTTGACATCAATTCCTTGTCTTTGGAGCTGCATCGCCGTTTGCGTCAACACCGAATCGACCTCTTGCTCGATCATCGTCTCCGGTAAATCGGCTTCTAGATGCTCGATCAGATCGTCTAGCAATGCCTGTTGCTTATTTGTCTTAGTTTTCTTTTCTGCTTCTTCGCGAAAACGAGTTTCTAGCGTCGAGCGCAATTCTGCTAAAGTCTCAAATTCACTAATTTCTTGAGCAAAATCGTCATTCAGCTCCGGCAACTCTTTCTCTTTTAACTCTTTTACCGTTACCGTAAACTTTGCTGGCTTGCCTGCTATTTCTTGCTGAGGATATCCTTCGGGAAACTGCGCCGATATTTCCTTTGTTTCCCCTGGACTCATACCGACAATGCCATCTATAAAGCCTTCAATAAATCTTCCTGGTGATAGCTCTGTTTCAAAATCCGTGGCTGAGGCTCCTTCGATCTCCTGTGGTTCTTCGCCTTCTGCTTCCGGTATGAGATAGCCCTTGAAGTCGATAATGACTACATCTCCCATTTGCGCCGCCCGCCCTTCTACAGGAATTAAGGTAGCTCGTTCCTGGCGATTTTCTTCTAAAACTTTTTCTACCCTTTCTGGGTCGTATTTAACTTCCTCTGCCTTAACTTGTAAGCCGCTGTACTGCTTCAGCTCAATTTCCGGCAGTACATCCACCGCAGCGGAGAATGTCAGGGGTTTTCCTGGCTCGAACGCACCAATCAAATCCTCAAAAGAGGAACGCAACTGAGGTTGACCGATCGCTTCTATTTCTGCTTGCTTAATGGCTTCCGTAATGCCACTTTGAATTAACTCTTCTAATGCTGCTGCCTTGATCCGCGTTGTCCCTAGCCGTTGCAATAAGATTTGGCGCGGCACTTTACCTTTACGGAACCCAGGAATGTTGGCGGCGCGGGTGAAGTTTTGAATTACCTGCTCGTAACTCTGTTGAGACTTGTCGGCGGGAATTTCTATTTCCAGACCAATTTGACTGGCGGGAAGCTTTTCCTGGGTGACTTTCATTTTGATAGAGGATATGTAACTGATTGTTTTTTACCTGCTGAAGTACCACACTAGCACTAGTCCTACCCCGATCGCCTAATGCCATAAATTAGCGGCTGTGACCGACATTGCTTGCCTTGAGTGAGGACGACTTCTAAAGCGTTTTAGCTTTTCTGTTTGCTTGGCTCTCGACTTGCTCGGACAAATAACTGCTTTGAGGTCTAGTTGCTAGACGTAACTAGTCATCTATAGACTATACTGCTGGAACACCTGTTATGAACTGAATGCATTCTCCTCAATTTTCTGATAAGATGCCAGCTTATATGTGATGATAATTGTTAAAATCATTGGAACTTTTTGCGACCATCCGTCCCAATCCGCCAGCGATCGGCGAAAGCCGAAGGTTAACTGAATTGTTAAAATTACTTAAGTAGGGAGATAGAAAACGGCAGACAAGAGGCAGAATAGTGAATCCTTAAATCTATAGATAGACTTTTTATCTTTTTCGTTCTAACAACACAATTATTAAGTTCATCATCATTTAGAATCCCGAATGCTAATGGGTCGCGATCGCCAAGGCTAATTTGAATTTTTTAAAACTTTAAAGTATAACCTCAAACTTTTAAAAAAACTCGTTTCAGTTTATTGCAATATTAGGAGGCAGAAATTTTGAGCAAATCCTATTCAGTTGCCATCTTGGGGGCAACGGGAGCTGTTGGAACAGAATTACTAAGTTTATTAGAAGAACGCCACTTTCCTGTCGCCCAATTGCGATTACTCGCATCGCCTCGTAGTGCTGGTACAACTATGGCATTTGCAGGAGAAAATCTGCCTGTAGAGCCAGTAAGCGATCGCTCCTTCGACGACATAGATATTGTCCTAGCTTCAGCTGGTGGTTCCACTTCTAAGGCATATGCTGCCAAAGCCGTAGCAGCAGGGGCTGTTTTTATCGATAACTCCAGCGCCTTTCGGATGCACCCAGACGTTCCCCTCGTCATCCCAGAAGTAAATCCCCAAGCAGCAGCTACCCACAAAGGGATTATTGCCAATCCCAACTGCACCACCATTTTGATGAACGTTGCTGTTTATCCCCTCCATCAAGCCAGTCCGGTAAAACGGATTGTTGCCGCGACCTATCAATCAGCGAGCGGTGCTGGTGCTAGGGCAATGGAAGAAGTCAAAGCTCAAGCTCAAGCGATTTTAGCAGGCAACACCCCCATAACTGAGATCTTCCCCTACCCGCTGGCGTTTAATCTCTTCCCCCACAACACCCCGTTAAACGACCAAGGGTACTGTGAAGAAGAAATGAAAATGGTGAACGAAACCCGCAAGATTTTTGCCGAACCTCAGTTGCAAATTACGGCAACCTGCGTGCGGGTTCCCGTACTTAGAGCGCATTCGGAAGCGATTAATCTAGAATTCGAGCAGTTTTTAAGCGTCGCCGAAGCAAAGGAAATTTTGTCACAAGCTCCTGGCGTGCGTGTAGTCGAAGACTTCGCCGCTAACTATTTCCCCATGCCCATTGATGCCTCCGGTCGCGATGAAGTACTCGTAGGTCGCATTCGCCAGGACATTTCCCATCCCTGTGGCTTAGAACTATGGCTGTGTGGCGACCAAATCCGTAAAGGTGCGGCATTGAATGCCGTGCAAATTGCAGAATTATTGGTAGCCAAAAACTTACTTCAGCCTTCCGAAGTAGCAGCAGTGTAGGCAGATTGAGTGCAAGCAGATTTTTTACAGTTCTTACAGCTGAGCGCTTTGGCAAAGAATGCCGACAGCTAAAAATTAGGAGTCAAGCGTGGTAGATTTTGGCAGAGTGGTGACCGCAATGGTCACGCCATTTCAAGCAGACGGTAGCGTAAATTATGCAGTAGCAGAACAACTAGCAGCGCATTTGGTGGCACAAGGAAGTGACGCTTTGGTTGTTTGTGGTACGACAGGAGAGTCTCCCACTTTGAGTTGGGACGAGGAATACCAACTATTCCAAGTCGTAATTAAAGCTGTTGCAGGTAAGGCGCTAGTCATTGCGGGAACGGGTTCTAATTCTACTCAAGAAGCGATCGCGGCTACCCAAAAAGCAGCTAAAATAGGAGTACATGGTTCTTTACAAGTAGTCCCCTACTATAATAAGCCTCCACAAGCAGGGTTATTTAGCCATTTCCAGGCGATCGCGCAAGCATGTCCCGATCTGCCAATGGTGTTATATAACATTCCCGGTCGCACGGGTCAAAATCTCTTGCCGCAAACAGTGGCTCGGTTGTCAGCAATAGATAACATTGTCGGAATTAAAGAAGCGACGGGTAGCCTTGACCAAGCTAGTGAAATTAGTCGCATGACACCGCCAGAATTTAAAATCTACTCTGGTGATGATTCCCTCACATTACCTTTACTGGCAATCGGTGGTTATGGTGTCATTAGCGTGGCAAGTCATTTAGTTGGCAAGCAGCTACAACAAATGATTCAAGCCTTTGCCGCAGGACAAGTTCAAACGGCAACTCAAATTCACCTCCAACTACTCCCTCTATTCAAAAGTCTGTTCCTGTCAACAAATCCCATTCCCGTAAAAGTAGCTCTCAGACTTCAAGGCTGGGATGTAGGTTCAACTCGTCTACCGTTAGAAGACGACCAAAATGGATTAGCACAGAAACTCAAGCCAGTACTAGCAGAGTTAAACCTGATATAGGTATAGAGCTTTCAGACAACTGAATAATTCGTGCAAGATACTTCCAAGTCGTTATCGCGATCGCTCGGATTGAAAATAATTGCCCCTATTGACAACTCTTATCTATCGCAAAACCACCTGACTTTGTTTTATCTAACTCAAACAACAAACGTGAATCTAAAAAAACAACTGTAAATTAAGGATACAAATGAGTAACAACGGAACGACAGCCGCCGTCAAAATTATTCCCCTTGGCGGTTTACACGAAATTGGCAAAAACACTTGCGTTTTCGAATACAACGATGAAATTTTTCTCCTCGATGCAGGGTTGGCATTTCCTACAGATGAAATGCATGGCGTAAACATCGTTCTACCAGATGTTACGTACTTGCGCGAAAATCGGCATAAGATTAAGGGCATGATCGTCACCCACGGTCATGAAGATCATATTGGTGGCATTGCCTTTCATTTAAAGCAATTTGATATTCCGGTAATTTACGGTCCCCGCTTGGCAATGGCAATGCTAGAGGGGAAACTAGAAGAAGCAGGAGTCCGCGATCGCACGGAGTTAAGATCGGTACGTCCCCGCGAACTCGTCCGTATTGGTTCTTCTTTTATTGTTGAATTTATCCGTAACACCCACTCCATCGCTGATAGCTTCACCGTCGCCATTCACACCCCCCTCGGCGTAGTTATCCACACGGGAGATTTTAAATTCGACCACACTCCAGTTGATGGCGAACATTACGACATCCAACGGCTGGCGGAACATGGAGAAAAAGGCGTATTGTGTCTAATCAGTGACTCTACTAATTCCGAAGTCCCAGGGCATACCCCTTCAGAACGCTCGGTCTATCCCAACTTAGACCGTATTTTTATGCAAGCTAAGGGCAGAGTCCTCGTCACCACCTTTGCTTCCTCCGTACACCGGATCAACATGATTCTGGAATTAGCGCAAAAACACAATCGTGTCGTTTCAGTAGTTGGGCGATCGATGTTAAACGTAATTGCTCACGCTCGAAATCTAGGCTACATCAAATGTCCAGATAACCTGTTGCAGCCGCTACACGCCATTCGCCAACTTCCCGATGAAAATGTTTTGATTCTAACTACTGGTTCTCAAGGCGAACCGATGTCAGCCATGACGAGAATTTCTCGCGGCGCACATCCCCATCTCAAAATCCGCGAGGGAGATACGGTTGTATTTTCAGCGAACCCGATCCCAGGTAATACGATCGCCGTAGTCAACACGATCGATCGCTTGATGATGCAGGGTGCTAAAGTTATCTACGGTCGGGAACAGGGCATTCACGTTTCTGGACATGGTTGCCAAGAAGACCAAAAACTGATGATTGCCTTAACTCGTCCCAAGTTTTTCTTACCCGTGCATGGCGAACATCGGATG
Source organism: Chroococcidiopsis sp. (assembly GCF_051657925.1). Classification (NCBI taxonomy): domain Bacteria; kingdom Bacillati; phylum Cyanobacteriota; class Cyanophyceae; order Chroococcidiopsidales; family Chroococcidiopsidaceae; genus Chroococcidiopsis; species Chroococcidiopsis sp. Next base: position 15,361 of record NZ_JBOFLP010000147.1, on the reverse strand, counting down.
CTAGTGAAGCACTCTCAAACAGCACAAAGCATGGGGATTCCAGCTGAGAATATGGTCATCATCCAAAATGGTGACGTAGTAGGACTATCAACAGAGGAAATTAAGGTAGTCGGGAAAGTGCCAGCGGGGATCGAACTGGTAGATACCTCTGGTTCTGGTATTGTCAGTGGTAAAGTCTTGCAAGAACGCCAGCAAATGGCAGCAGATGGCATTGTTACTATTGCCGTCGCGATCGATTGGAATGGGAAGTTAATGACCAAGCCAGACATTCACCTGCGGGGCGTAGTCACCACGATTAACCGCGATTTGTTGCAAAAGTGGGTGCAAGAACAGATCGAGCAAGTATTAAGCGATCGCTGGACGGATTTTGCTCGATCCTTTGACGGACAAGAAGTTGATATTGATTGGGCGGGATTGCAGGTACAGCTAGAAAAAGACTTACAACGGGCAATTCGACGCGAGTTACAATGTCAGCCCACTGTCACCCTACTCATGCCTATTCCCGAAGAACCTGTTAAGGCAGCTGACGGTAGAAGACGGCGACGCACTACTGCTGCACCAGTCGCCTCGTGAATAGGGAGCAGGGAGCAGGGAGCAGTGACAGATAGTGTTCCTATCTAGATAGTTCGATACATAAAAGCCCCCCAAAACTACCTTTTGAGGAGAGTTGGGGGGCTTTTCAGTTGTTGGCGATCGGTGTAGAGATCTGACATGTCACGTCTCTATAGAGTGCCTTAACGACCAACAACCATCAACTATAAAGAAAATCTAACGAAATTCGCTTGACAAATCGTCAAACATCGGTAAATATACGGAAGCTGCTTTTAATTATTTCTTTATTATTTTAAAAATTTCCGTATTGTTGCTCATACATCACGCAGGAATTTTAGGCAGAATCAAAGCGATTCCTATTAGAGAGGTAGAACAAAAATTGTGTTTGAAACTACAAAGAATAAATTTGTAGTTTTGAATACGAAATTGATGTAGATGTGGTTCGTGCATCGCTTGAATGTTTGTTCTACATGCACTTCCAGTCAAATTCGCTAAACTTCACTAAAGTTTTATATAGGTCAAATTTCAGAAAAATCTCTCTAGTAACTTACCAGTTCTGCCAAATCGTTAGTTAACGTGGGGTAGTAATAAATAGGTTCCTGAATTGAGAGAAAATCCTCCAAAAATTTTTAATTGATTTAGGAAACATTATTCCGGTAAAGATCGTTGAGACATTGTATGTGTTCTATAGCAAGCTCAAGTTGCTTCATACAGTACGAGGAGTGAATCATGAATGCTTCCCCATATACATCCCAAGACATTGCCCTAGCCAGTTGGATCTGGATCGACCAAACTCAACAGTCTCCAGAAATACCCATTGCAGCTAGTCCGTTACAGCAACCCAAACAGCGCAAATTAGACTTGTTGTTACCTCTGCGCCGCTGGCTGGATAGCGTCGAAGTCCGCAATCCTCAGTTAGCACATCGCTTATGTCAACTTATTCCTTCCCAGTGTCCGTTTGAACGGGATGTCGTTCTATTCGGTCGCAAGCTGTTCCACATTCCACCAATGTGTAAGCTCAACCCGCTATACGAAGAAGTTGTAGGCTTGCGTTTCCGCGCCTTATGCTACCTAGCCGACGAATGTGGTGAAGACGTAACCCCTTACTGTTAGCAGTTATCAGTTATCAGTGAAGAAAGCGAGCAGGGAGCAACTATTAAGTCACAAGTCGCTCTTTCGCAAGTCGCCATGAAATTCACGCACTACGACTGATGTGACGATCGCTTGACATGGAGTTATACTGAGGCTGAGCTGCAACAACCTAAAAAGAAGGAGATCGCGGCGATCGGCGCTCAATATAATTACCAAATTATAAGTGTTAAGCGACTATGGGGAGATACTTCTTTCACCAATGGTTAGATCTAGCAGCCAAAGCGACTAAAATTGCTGTTATTTCATTCAGTTCCCTAGGGATAGCAAGCAGTTTCTGGCTGGTAGTAGAGCATCAAGTACCACAAATTGCCCGCACCCAAACAGTCAATGCTGACGTGACACTCGACCGTCGCCCCGACGAAACCTACGAAGCATTACGCAGTCGGGCTATAACAGCGGCTAGAACAGCAGCAACACAGAATTTAGCAACCAATCGACAAGCTACAGATATCACCGTTACGGTAGTTATCCGCGATCGCGGGCAAATTGCACCTATACTCTCGCTGACAGCAAATCGCGCTGAAGGAATTGACCCCGATCCCCGGCAAGGAATTAAATATTTTGACCAAGCGCGATCGCTACTTCGATTTGACGATAATGACGTAGCAACAAACGATGCTAACAGCGCGCCTCGAAGATCGTTTCCGAATCCGACTCCCTCCTCATCGAGAACGCCAGCTAACTCGAATTCTAACAACACAAGAGGTAGTGGACAAGGAACGTTTTCCCAACCAGGGCGCTTGATTCCACCTACATCGGAACAGCCTACGAACACGACTCCTTTTAGTCAGCCAGGTACGACAAACTCAACCAATACACCTGACGGTCAAACACAACCAGGTACGGGCTTAGTCCCTCAATCGTTGCCAGTCACACCCCCCAATTCTACAACCCCCAATTCATCATCAGACACGCCGACCAACCAACAAACCACATTTCCTGCTTCATCACCAAATACATCAACCAGTCCGTCCTCAACAACTCCTGCTTCTTCTGACACGGGTTTAACTCCAGCAGCGCCTGCTATTCCCTCAGGGTTCACACCTAGTCAACCCCTGACTCCATCAACCTCACCCCTACCAGGAACGAGTTCTACTCCCACGACTTTGCCTTCTGGAAGCACTACGCCGACAACACAGCCTTGAGGTCAGTTATCAGTTATCAGTGAGGAGTGACGAGTGACTAGACTAAAACTAAGCATCTAAACACCAGCCACCAGCCACTAATCACTCACGACTCACTACTCGCTAAATATTTGGCTTACAATGGAAAGGTTGTGAAAAATTAAGTCTGTGTCGTCATGGCTGTTCCAAAGAAGAAAACATCTAAGTCTAAAAGAGATAAGCGCCGAGCTACTTGGAGAGGAAAAGCTGCAATAGAAGCACAAAAAGCTCTGTCGTTAGGTAAGTCTATTCTCAGCGGACGCTCTAAGTTTGTCTATCCTAGTCCTGAAGAAGAGGAAGAAGATACTGAATCCTAAGTTGTGGTGCGCTTAGGAATCTATCGCTTGTGGATCTACCTAGAAGTGTTGTAAGAGATCGGTGAGTTGCGCTAAAGATCTAAGTAAAGGTTTTTTAACCTTTCAATGCAACAATAACCTATACGTCTACACCGCATGGTAGGAAAATTTTTTCAGAAACCAGGAGCAGAACAAAGCGATCGCGTCCCTCCTGGTCAATACTTAACCAAGGGGTTTCCCGTACTAACCTATGGTGATACTCCTCGGGTTAATCGAGAACAATGGCAATTTAAGGTTTGGGGTCTGGCACAACCAAAGACTCTGACTTGGGAAGATTTTATGGCGCTACCGCAGCATGATTTTACTGCGGATTTTCATTGCGTCACTCGCTGGTCTAAATTGGATGTCAAATGGACTGGCGTGAAAGTGACAGACTTCATGCAACTGATTGAAATAGAGCCTAAAGCTACTTATGTCATGGAACATTGCTATGGCGGCTACACGACAAATATTCCTTTAGAAGACTTTCTGCGGGAAGAAAACTTTTTTGCCCATACTGTTTTTGACGAACCTCTTCCTGCCGAACATGGTGGACCAATGCGGTTAGTCGTACCTCACCTTTATGCTTGGAAAAGCGCCAAGTGGATCAATGGTCTAGAGTTTTTAGAACGGGAAGAATTAGGATTCTGGGAACGGAACGGCTATCACCGTCGAGGTGAACCTTGGGCGGAGGAACGCTACAGCGAAGGATTTTAAAGCTCGCACCCCTCAACCCCCCTTGTCAAGGGGGGTTTATTTAAAATCAGTTTTTTCGGTCAATTGTAGAGTATGATAGGCGATCGCTTCAATCGCGGCGTTCTTGATAGTCTTCAGAAGATTTGGGGTCGAGTTCCCATCGGCGATCGTCGCGGTCTTCTAAAATGTCTTGCGTGCGTAAAAAACTGCGATCGTCCATTTCCAGACCGACAGCCGCTTCAATCTCTTCAGTTACATCCTGGTCGGGAGTAGCGACAGTACCACCTACAGCCTCATCTCCTTCATCTGCTGCTGTTTGCCAAGCTGCATCAATGTCTCCACCCGTAAGTTCTGGGCTAGTACTTGTGTATTCTCCTGCTTCTCTACCAGCGTTCGTCCTTGGATCATCGTGAACGCCAGTACCAAAAGATTCAGTAATTTCTTCCGGTAGTTCTTGTTTTCTATTTTTGCGATCGCTCATAACTTAGTGAGTAGTGAGTCGTAGTGGTAAGTGGCTGGTGGCTAGACTCTTTAGTTTTGGTCTAGTCAATAGTCACTCCTCACTGATAACTGATAACTGACAACTGACCTCAAGATATCGCTTCCCAGCAGATTGTACCTATTCCTAGAGTTATATCCCTGTGGATAAATGTAATCCATACCCTTTGGAGGAAGAGGATTTGGGGTACGGCTGCATAGGCTTGGTACTGGAGCAAAGAAGTTTTACTGAGTTTGAGGACACACAGAGTGAAGTACGACGAGTTCATCAAACACGTTCAGACAGTGGCACAGATGGATTCCCGTGAAGATGCACAACGGGCGACACAAGCAACTTTAGAAACTATCAAAGAAAGAATTGTCGGTAACGAAGCCAAAGATTTAGCTTCGCAATTACCGCAGCAATTGGGTGAATATTTGCGTGGAAGAGAGGGTGAAGACGGTCAGCCTTTCTCAATGGCAGAATTTTTACAGCGCGTCAGTGCAAAAGAGCAAGTAGAACCAACAGTCGCAGCTAACCACGTCCGTGCTGTATTTGCAGTGTTGCAGAATGCAGTAACACCTGGAGAATTTACCGATTTCAAAGCAAATTTTTCCGAGGATTATATCGACTTATTCGCCACAGGATCGAATCTAGGAGCGTCTGCTGCTTCGTAGCGATCGCTGTTTTCGACTCTCAATAAAACCTACAAAGTAGGAGGGATATTTATGACACAAGCTAACGGTAATCTGGGTAAAAAAAGAGTTGCCATTCTGATTGAGAATGGTGTGGAAGATGCGGAATTCAAGATTCCTTATGAAGCTTTGAAAATGGCGGGAATTGAAACTGTAGTCCTCGGTTCTCGGACAAACGAAACATATAAAGGCAAGCAAGGCAAAGTTTCGCAATCGGCTGACGGCACGACAACTGAAGCAATGGCATCAGAGTTCGATGCCGTGATTATTCCTGGTGGTATGGCTCCCGACAAAATGCGTGTCAACCCCAACACCGTGCGCTTTGTCCAAGAAGCAATGCAGCAAGGAAAATTAGTTGCTGCTGTCTGTCATGGACCCCAAGTTTTAATTGAAGGCGATTTGCTGAAAGGCAAGCAAGCCACAGGATTTATTGCCGTGCGCAAGGACATGATCAATGCGGGTGCAAATTATGTTGATGAGCCACTGGTAATTGATGGTAATTTAATCACTTCCCGTCAGCCCGGAGACTTGGCAATCTTCACCACAGCTATTCTCAGTCGTCTAGGTTACGGTGGCAAAGAAGCTGCTTTACCAGATGTGCAAGATGTCAATGCCGAATGGTGGAAACTAGCCGATGCTTGGGGTGGTTCTACTAAAGGAGAAATTGTCAAAGGGCTAAATACTGCTTTAGCTGGTGAAAAGTACGCTCAAGAGGCGTTTGGGCAGTATATAGAGAAAGCATCTGACCCTCAATTTAAGGCATTGTTGCTAGAGATTGTTGCTCATAAGCAGCAACACATCGAGCGGCTAGAAGCACGACTGTCAGCTTTAGGCGAGAAACCATCACTCACGGCAAATGTGGCTGACAAATATGCCAAAGTGAAGACTGCGTTACAAGGTAGCGACGATCGCGATTTAATGCGACGGGCTTTGGGAGATATTCAGACAGGTGTGGTAGATGCGCACAATCTGTTTGTTCAATTTACAGATCCCGTATCAACAGCCTTATTTAAGCAGATCGAGCAAGATGGAGCGCTGTACGAACGCCATATGGCAGAACTCTATCGCTCGCGTGTAGGAACTACACAGCCTGGGAAGCCGACGACTGGGGCGGCGGTAACTATGTAGGGAAGATCCTCCCAACCCCCCTTAAAAAGGGGGGCTAAGAGATCCCCGCAATCCCCACTTTTAAGAGGGGAGATCTATTCAGACAAGGGAGACAGAGAAGGTGGCTTCGACGGTAGAGAATCAGCAAGGACAGGGAGATAGTAACGAAATCGGGCGCTGGGCATCGCTGATTGGTGGTGGTGCAATGGTACTGATGGGGTTACAACAGCGATCGCTACGGGGTGCTTTGTTGGCGATCGCAGGTGGTGGATTGGCATATAAAGCAGCAACGGAAAAGGGCGATATGCAACAAGCATTGGGTTTAAACCAAGTAATTAAGGTAGAAAAGACGGTAACGATTAATAAGCCTGCTGATGAGCTATATCGTTACTGGCATGATTTCAAATATCTGCCAACTTTTATGAAACATCTCAAGTCAGTAGAGGTGTACGACGATAAGCGATCGCATTGGGTAGCAAATGCACCTTTAGGTGCAAGTGTTGAATGGGATGCAGAAATCATCGAAGACCGCGAAAATGAATTTATTTCCTGGACTTCGGTAGAAGGGGCAGATGTAGAAAATTCTGGTTTTGTCAGATTTAAGCCAGCACCAGGAAATCGCGGTACGGAAGTAAAAGTAGTTATTGAATACGCGCCACCAGGCGGAGTTGTAGCATCGGCGATCGCCAAACTCTTTGGTGAGGAACCGGAACAACAAATCGGTGACGACCTGCGCCGCTTCAAAATGCTCATGGAAGCAGGTGAAATTGCTACCACTGAAGGACAACCAAAAGGCGGTTAATGGTCAATGGTTAATGGTCAATGGTTAACTGCTATTAACTATTAACTATTAACTATTAACTATTAACTGTTAACTGTTAACTATTAGCAATCTAAATTAGTATGAAAGCAGTTTGCTGGCACGGCGCAAATGATGTGCGGGTGGAATCCGTACCCGATCCGAAGATTCTCAATCCTCGCGATGTCATTTTAAAGATTACCTCTACTGCAATTTGCGGTTCTGACTTGCACATTTACGGCGGCTACATTCCCACCGTACAACCAGGTGACATTATCGGTCACGAATTTATGGGGGAAGTGGTCGAAGTTGGTAGAGGAATTAACAACTTAAAAGTCGGCGATCGTGTCGTCGTTCCTTCTACAATCGGTTGTGGTGGTTGCTATTATTGCCAGCACGATATGTGGTCGCTGTGCGATAACTCTAACCCTAACGGTTGGGTTGAAGAGAAGTTGTTTGGCAATATCACCTCAGCGATTTACGGATACTCCCATGCTTTCGGTGGATATGCTGGGGCGCAAGCAGAGTACGTGCGCGTCCCATTTGCCGATGTAGATGTGGTCAAAGTCCCTAAGGACATACCAGACGAAAAGTTGCTATTTATCTCTGATGCCATCCCTACAGGTTACATGGGAGCTGAGTTATGTGACATTCAACCTGGGGATACAGTAGCAGTGTGGGGCTGCGGTGCAGTCGGGCAATTTGCCATGATTAGCGCCTACATGATGGGTGCAGAAAAAGTCATCGCGATCGATCGCTTCCCCGAACGCTTGGAATTAGCCAAAAATTTCGCTAAAGCCGAAGTAATTAACTACGAAGAAGTAGATGCAGGCGAAGCTTTGAGAGAAATGACGGGGGGTATGGGTCCCGATGCTTGTATTGATGCTGTAGGTTTGGAAGCGCACGGAGTTGGCTTTGAAGACTTTTACGACCAGACTAAGCAAAAATTAAAGCTAGAAACCGACCGTCCGCATGTTTTGCGACAAATGATTCTATCTTGTCGTAAAGGTGGAACTCTTTCAATTATGGGTGTCTACGGTGGCTTTGTAGATAAAATGCCTTTCGGTGCAGCTTTCAATAAAGCCTTAACTTTCAGAATGGGACAAATGCACGGACAAAAATATATGCATTCGTTACTCAAGATGATTCTGGAAGAGAAATTCGATCCCTCCCGCGTGGTCACGCATCAATTACCCCTAGAACAAGCAGCCCACGGCTATAACATTTTCCAACAAAAGAAAGACAACTGTATCAAAGTTGTACTGAAACCGTAATTGGTCATTTGTCATTTGTCATTTGTTGAGTATTTGTAGTTAGTTGAATACAGGTAAAAACCAAAAAATCTAGAGGATTTATGAGCAAGTTAGTTTCTTTATTCCGTCGTGTAACGATTGTTTTTTTAGTAGGACTGACTGTTTTTGTACTGCAAGGCTATAACAGTAACTTATCTGCTAGAGCTGAAACAGTAACACCTGAAGCTAGAGCATATCAAGCAAAGCAGCCTGGAACTGAACTGAATCGAGGAAATCCGATTGAAAAGGCTAAGGAAAGCCTCAAAGAAACTGCTGAAAATGTTCGAGAAAAGCTCAATTTAGATGAGCCACTCGATCCTGGTACGAAAGAAGTTTTGAATTCTGCTCAAAAAAATGTAGAAAAAACAGTTAAACCTATAACTGGAAAAGAGCAGGGTTCTTATCAACAAAATACGAATTAAGTCGTAAGTCGTAAGTCGTAAGTCATAAGTAAGAAACGTATTACCGATTGACTTACGAGGAATGACAAATGACAAACAAAAAACTACTTACTACTCACTAACTAATTATGAAAGCAGTTTGCTGGCACGGGGAAAAGAATGTCAAGGTAGATACAGTCCCCGATCCTAAAATTGCAAATCCCCGCGATGCAATTGTCAAAATTACGTCAACAGCAATCTGCGGTTCGGATTTGCACCTTTATAATGGCTTTATCCCCACTATGGAGAAAGGGGATATCCTCGGTCACGAATTTATGGGAGAAGTGGTTGAGGTTGGGAGTGCGGTTAAGAATGTAAAAGTAGGCGATCGCGTCGTCGTTCCTTTTACAATATCTTGCGGTAACTGCTTTTTCTGCAATCGCGATCTGTGGTCGTTGTGCGATAATTCTAACCCCAACGGTTGGATGGCAGAGAAGCTGATGGGACATTCACCAGCTGGTCTATTTGGCTACTCTCATATCTTCGGGGGTTATGCTGGCGGACAAGCGGAGTACGCGCGAGTCCCATTTGCTGATGTCGGATTGTTCAAAATTCCCGATGGGCTGACAGACGAGCAAGTATTATTCTTAACCGATATCTTTCCCACTGGCTACATGGCAGCAGAGAATTGTCATATTAAGCCTGGTAATATTGTTGCTGTCTGGGGTTGTGGTCCGGTAGGACAGTTCGCGATTAAGAGTGCGTATATGCTGGGTGCGGAAAAAGTCATCGCGATCGATCGCATCCCCGAACGCTTGCAAATGGCTAAGGAACAGGGCAAAGCTGACGTACTTAACTACGAAGAAGTGGATGTCGGGGAAGCGTTAAAAGAAATGACTGGCGGGCGCGGTCCCGATGCGGTAATTGATGCCGTAGGATTAGAGGCGCACGGTACTGATTTTATGAACTTCTACGACAAAGTGAAGCAAGTCGTGCGGTTGGAAACAGACCGACCTACAGCCTTACGTAACGCGATCGTTGCTTGCGGTAAAGGTGGTCACGTCTCGATCGCTGGGGCTTATGGTGGTTTTCTCGATAAAATACCGATGGGTGCAGCCATGAACAAAGGTTTGACATTTAAGATGGGACAAACCCACGTCCATCGCTATTTAAAACCACTACTAGAACACATTCAAAATGGCGATATCGATCCGACGTTCATCATCACTCATACTCTTCCCTTAGAACAAGCACCCCACGCCTACGAGATTTTCAAGCATAAAAAAGATAATTGTATCAAAGTTGTGTTGAAGCCTTGAAATTGGTAATAGGTAATTGGTAATAGGTAATTGGTAGTTGCGACTTGCCAATTACCAACCAGTAACTACCAAAGAAAAAACTATGTTTTGGCACAGCTTGCGACAAACATTCTTCTGTCTGCTTTTATCGTGTTTATTGTTTCTTACTTTTGTTCCTCCGGCTGATGCCTTACCACAGGAAAAGACTGTGGGCAAGATCGAATCGGTAGCCTCGTTTAACGGTGCTATGCCGACCGGAGTTACAGTGTCTCAAAGGGGGAGAATTTTTGTTAACTTCCCTCGCTGGGGAGACAAAGTAGATTATACGGTAGCAGAGATAGTTAGGGGTAAAGCCGTAGCGTATCCCAACGCCAAATTCAATCGCCCTCAAAAAGACCAATCGAAGTCACTCGTTTCTGTCCAAAGTGTAGTTGTCGATCCTTTAGACCGTTTGTGGATCTTAGATACTGGCAGCATTCAGTTTGCACCTACTTCTTACGGGGGACCGAAATTAATCGGGATAAATCTGAAACAAAATCGAATTTTTAAGACTATCTTGTTTCCCCAAGATGTAGCGTTACCGACTACCTATTTGAACGATATCCGTTTCGACTTGCGGCGCGGTAAAGCAGGGATGGCTTTTATTACCGATTCTTCCGGTAACGGTGCTAATGCCATTATCGTTGTCGATTTAAATTCTGGGAGAAGTTGGCGGCGGCTGAACGACCATCCTTCTACGAAAGCAGAACCGAATTTTCTCCCAGTAGTGGAGGGACAACCGTTGATGAACCGCCCGCCAGACAAGCCACCCAGCCCGATTACAATTGGTGCGGATGGAATCGCAATTAGTGCCGATGGGAAACAGTTGTATTACTGTACTTTAGCTGGAAGAAAGCTATATAGTGTCAGCGTCGATGCTTTAGTCGATGAGAAAGTCAGTGACAAAGAAGTAGCAGCGACTGTAAAAGATTTGGGCGATAAAGGCGGTGCATCTGATGGCTTAGAGTCGGATGCTCAAAATAGACTTTATCTGACCAACTACGAGCATAATGCAATTTTGCGGCGATCGCCTGATGGGATGTATGAAACTGTAGTTCACGATCCTCGCGTTTTGTGGGCTGATACGCTGTCTGTCGCCAATGACGGCTATCTCTATTTCATTGCCAATCAACTTCACCGTCAGCCCCAGTTCCACCAGAAGAAAGATTTGCGCGAAAAACCCTACAGTCTGTTTCGTGCCCGCATTAATGCGAAACCAGTGCTGTTGCGATAACAAATCTGTAGGGGCGCATAGCTGTGCGCCCCTACTAACAATTTCAAGACGAAAATATATGTTGAATACAGTCAAAAATTTACTCACTCGTAGGCAAATAATTGGTTCTGGAATTGGAATTTTGGGTGTAGGAATGGCGGGGGTGGTAACGCAAAATTCACCTGCGATCGCCCAGCCTGCTTCTAAACCAGCTAAAGAACCACCAATACCTGACGAAAAAAAACTCGGTTGGGCTGTTGTCGGGTTGGGTAAATTTGCTACGCAACAAATTATTCCTTCATTTTCTCAGTGCAAGCAGTCAAAATTAGTGGCGCTGGTGAGTGGCGATCGCGCTAAAGCTGAAAATTATGCGCGGCAATATAGTGTCAATCCTAAAAATATTTACAATTACGAAAATTACGATTCCATTCGTAATAATCCAGAAGTAGACATTATCTATATAGTTCTACCCAACGGTTTACACGCTGAATATACTATCCGTGGCGCACAAGCAGGAAAGCATATTCTATGTGAAAAGCCGATGGCAAATACGGTAGAAGAGTGTCAGGCGATGATTGCTGCTTGTAATAAAGCAAACCGCAAATTGATGATAGCTTACCGCGCCCAATACGAACCTTTCAACTTAGAGGCGATCGCGATCGCGCAGAAAAAACAACTCGGTCAACTAAAGGCAATTGTAGCCGACCACGGGCGCAACCTCGACCCCAAAGACCCCGCCGATGTCTGGCGGATGAATAAAAAACTGGCTGGTGGTGGTTCGCTATTTGATATTGGGATCTACAGCTTACAGGCTGCGCGTTACATTACAGGCGAAGAACCTACAGAAGTCTGTGCCATGACCTACAGCACTCCCAACGATCTTCGCTTCAAGGAAGTAGAGGAGAACGTTAACTTCATTTTGCGTTTTCCCAGTGGCGTGCTAGCCAACTGTACTTCTAGTTATGGCTACTCCAGCACCAAACGCTTTCAGGTATTTGGTAGTAATGGTACGCTCGAACTCGACCCTGCTACAGATTACTATCGGCATCAATTAACTGTAAAACGGGAGAAGGTACAAGAAGAACGCCAGATTCAGGAACAAAATCAATTTGCTCTAGAGATGGATCATCTTTCTGAGTCGGTCATGCAGAATCAGCAACCGAAAACTCCTGGTGAAGAAGGCTTACAGGATGTGAGATTGATGTTAGCAATTTACGAAGCAGCACGGACAGGTCGCACGATATCAGTTGACAGTTAACAGTTAACAGCGACCCCTTCTCACGCATTACGTACCACGCACCACGCACCACTCTCTTAAGGATGATGCGCTAAAGCAGAAATCGAGATGGGATGGAAAAGAGCAGGCAGTGCAATCGCAAATTCTATGGGAGATGAAAATATGAGCGATACCAGTGTTAAAAAGGTAGATTCTAGTAGTTCCCCTCATGGTAAACAGGGACAGAAGTATTTAGCTTCCGGTAAATCTCTTTCGATGCGTTTGTGGGAAAACGAACAACCAACAGAAGCTAAATCTTCTACGACAAGAGACTATGAAACCGTTGGCTATGTAATTAACGGTAAGGCAGAGTTACATCTTGAAGGTCAAATGGTATTACTAGAACCAGGAGATTCTTGGGTTGTACCTAAAGGTGCATCTCATACTTATAAAATTTTGGAACCTTTTACTGCTGTCGAAGCTACTAGTCCTCCGTCACAGGTTCACGGAAGAGATGAATAGGATCTGTTAGTGAGAAATAAAGCTTTCAGCCGCTATCAAATAGTAGCGGCTGCATTATTTAATAGAGCGTATCTTACAGTAATTTTAGTTTATTTTCTTGAGTTCGCCGCCGTATATTCTATTTGCTCGAAAGATTGCTGTATCGGCAAATGAAATTTAACAATATCTTTAAATTATAGCTATCTTGCTTAATATGTGAAATTGAAATGTAGAGTGGATATCACCCACCCTGCAAGAAAAGTTTGTTCGATTAAAAATTTCTAATTTTCAAAAAAGAATGTAGCAAATAAACCTAAATAATAATACCTATCTCTTTTAGTCGAATTTTGTCATTCTATCTGTAGGTTGAGGAAAAAAAAGTGAGTCAGTAGTTACCTAGATAGGGTAACGCAACAGAATTCTAGCAACGAAATTTCGCCATTCAAACTACAGATCGCTCTACAACCGATCGCATCGATCGGGAAAATTTATTCAGGAGATTTTCATGTTTTATCACAAGAAGCAGCTACAGTACTTCACTCCACCAACAAAACCCGATGCTGCCTATGCAAAAAAGCTTCAAGAACTAATTGGCGGTTCTTTTGGCGAAATGACCGTGATGATGCAGTACCTATTTCAAGGCTGGAACTGCCGAGGACCCGCTAAGTACCGCGATATGCTGTTGGACATTGGAACTGAGGAAATCGGTCACGTTGAAATGCTAGCAACGATGGTTGCTCATTTGTTGGATAAAGCACCAATCAATATGCAAGAAGATGGGGCAAAAGATCCAGTCGTTGGTGCGGTCATGGGTGGCGTTCGTCCGCGAGATGTGATTATGGCAGCAGCAATGAATCCTCAACACGCCACTGTTTCGGGTGGGGGGGCAATGCCAGCGGATAGTGTAGGTTTTCCTTGGAACGGACGCTTTATTGTTGCTAGTGGCAACTTGTTGGCAGACTTCCGCTCTAATCTTCACGCCGAATCTCAGGGTCTTTTACAGGCTGTACGGTTGTACGAAATGACAGACGACCCAGGTGTAAGAGACATGCTCAGTTTCAATATTGCCCGCGACACCATGCATCAAAACCAGTGGTTAGCGGCAATTGAAGATCTCAAGAGCGAAGGATTTGAGGAAACAGTTGTTCCCAAGATCGCGTATGAATATGGGAAGAAAGAGAACGCTTATCAGTTCTGGAATCACTCTGAGGGAGAAGAAAGCGCCCAAGGTCGTTGGGCGAAAGGTGCTTCAATCGACGGTAAAGGTCAGTTTGAGTATGTAGCAAATCCGCAGCCAATAGGACCAGAACCAAATCTTCCTCAACCCGATCCAAAACTTCACGGTACGATGAAATCGCCTCAAGCTCAACAGATGCAGGAGGGTAGTGTGGTATCTAAGGCAGTCCAGGGTGTAGCTGATGCAGTTGAAGGTACGGCTAATACCATTAATAAAATTACTGGTGGAGACGCACAGTAAATTAGGTTTTGTTACCAAGGGCGCACAGCCGTGCGCCCTTGTTTTTGCGATCGCTTGAGAAAATAAATGTCATAATTTCAGCGATCGTGCTGTTGTAGATTGAAGTTAAATACAAAGGGAGTTGGTTGGTGATGCGATCGCACGACTCCTAACTCAGCCAAAGCTATATAACTTAATCTACGCAGTAGCTTATGACTCATTTTGGCATCCTCTGCCCCGCAGAAACCGGACATCTCAATACAGTGTTACCTTTGGGCTGCGAACTACAATTGCGGGGTCATGAGGTAAGTTGGATTGGAATACTTGACGGTCAACCTAAAGTATTGTCGGCTGGGTTGAATTTTTTAGCGATCGCTGAGTCTGATTGTCCTCAGGGAACGATGGCACGATTATTTGCCGATTTAGGGAAACTGAATGGATTGACAGCACTGCGCCAGACTGGAAATGTACTGAAGCAATCGGCGAATTGGCTACTACGAGATGCCCCAGGAGTCATTAAAAAAGCTGGTGTAGAAGCATTAATAATTGACCAAGTGACCGCATCGCCAGGAGGGACTTTAGCGCAATTTCTCAATCTTCCCTATGTGAACGTGTGTAGTGCTTTAGTACTGAACTACGAAGACAGCATTCCCCCATGTTTCAGCACCTGGAGATATAATCCCACAGGATGGGCGCGTTTGCGCAATCGTGCAGGTTATGTTGTGATGAGCCGCGTCACACAGCCGATTCGGCAAGTAGTAAGCGAGTACCGTCAGCAGTGGCAGTTACCGCCTTACTCTAAATCTGACGAACTATACTCAAAACTAGCAATTATTAGCCAGCAACCCGCTAAGAGCTGATTTATAAAGAAAAAATGAAAGCAGCAGAGATTGAGGCGCATAGGCTCTTACGATGACAAGACAGTAGCTAAAAGCAATAGTGATGAGTAGAAAAGCTTACAAAAGCGACCTGAGCAATCGGGAATGGCA
>NZ_JBOFLP010000146.1:0-6367 GCF_051657925.1 Chroococcidiopsis sp. | reverse complement strand
ACGCGGTAGAAGTTAGCTCAAAACAGACACTAGCTAGCACGAATTACAATCGCGAAGCTAAATTATTGCTACCTTCAGATCGCAGCGATCGTCACGCAACCAATCATACTTCCATAGAACCTGAAACCGATTTAGCGACAACTCCTAGAGTCGAGATACTGGAAGCAGCAAGTGGCGACCCGATGGCGCAAGTCACATCTGTATCGCAGCTATCAGATGTCCAACCTACTGACTGGGCATTTCAAGCGTTACAGTCATTGGTAGAGCGCTATGGTTGTATTGCCGGATATCCAGACAGCACCTATCGAGGCAACCGTGCTTTAACGAGATATGAATTTGCGGCTGGTTTGAATGCCTGTTTGGACAGAATTAACGAACTCATTGCTACAGCATCGGCAGATACCGTTAAGAAGGAAGATGCCGATACGCTGCAAAAATTGCAGACAGAATTTGCCGCTGAATTGTCTGCTTTGCGCGGTCGCGTGGATGCTTTAGAAGCAGCGACAGCAGAACTAGAAGCCAATCAATTCTCGACTACGACGAAATTAAGCGCTCTAGTTTGGGCTAACGCCACGGGAGCCTTTGCCGATGGTGACGTACAATTTGAATCAGTCGATCTCTTTCCGCCAGCTGCATTTGGCGGCGTTGTCGCTAGACGAGGGGGAAGAGATGCAGTCACAGGTAGACCAGTTGTACAAGAACTTACAGACGATCCAGAAATTACTTTCAGCGATCTGATCTGGTTGAATTTCGATACTTCCTTCAATGGTAGGGATAGCCTCAAGGTGCGGCTAGTTGCAGGTAATGCCGACTCTCCCGCCAACCAATTCACCTCAGCAGGACTGTACAACACCTACGGCGTACCCTTTTTTGACCAAACTGCGGGGATTCAAGGGTTGGGTAACGATGTCGTTATCCACGAATTGTATTACAGTTTTCCCGTGGGGAATAATCTTGAAATTGCTTTTGGTCCCCGGATTAACTGGTATCGCCTATTTGACTACAACGCTTTTACCTTCATCCTCACGGGTGCGAATAGTTTTAACTCCAATGGCGGTACGCTAGTCAATGCGATCGACCGAGGATCGGGGGCGGTTATAACTTGGAAGCCTAGCAAGCAATTGCAATTGACCGCAGGATACATTGGAGAAAATACAGAATTTCTTTCTAGTACGATCGCACCTGGATTTAACACCTCTAGCGATCCGAGATTTGGCTTATTTGGTGGTACGTACACGGCAACAGCTGAAGTCACTTACTCGCCCAGCCAAAATTTCAATTTGAGGCTGCTATACAATCGGACGCGGATTCAAGCAATTGGCGGAGTCATTGGTGGTGCAGCAGGAGAGCCAATTTACGGAATTGCAGATAATGGTAGTTCTGCGGTATTCGACCCAGTGACAGGACTCGTTGCTGATGGTGGTTTGGATGCTGGTTTGGCTGATACCTATGGAGTTAATTTTGATTGGTTGCTAACTCCTGGTATCGGTTTATTCGGACGTTACACCTATGCCAAGACAAATCTAGTGCCTGGTGATGGAGAAATTGAAGCCCAAGCAATGCAAGCTGGTGTTGCTTTTCCCGATTTAGGTAAGGAGGGGGCGCTATTAACTATCTCTTATGTCAGACCGTTTGCCATCTTGGATGGACGCGATTTTCTCGTTGCTGGCGGCGGAAATGGTGGCGTGCAGTACGAGTTTGAAGCGAATTATTATTTTCCACTCACAGATAATATAGCTTTAGTACCAGCGTTTTATCTGATTGCCAATCCAAATAACTTTAGCGATAACCCAACGATCTATGTAGGTAACTTAAGAGCGCAGTTTAGCTTTTAAGCGATCGCTTCATCAATTGCTGTTATCAACTTGAAGGTGCAAACAAGAAATTTTATCGGCTAAGATCGAACCAATTGTCATACCCGTGTGAACCTCTAATTCAGCATTGGGTAAAGCTTCAAACAAAAGCCGTTGTCCTGGAAAAACTGCCCGTTCAAAATAGTAACTGGTAAGATCGACAATGCGAATCACCTGAATTTCGCTGGTTGCATTAACGTAGCAGCATAGTATAGGAATCTCTCGATCGGCTGGTGGAGAGCTAATTATTTTCGTCATAATCATACAATAATGAGTCTTGGATCGATGCTCCAACTATACATGCTTGACTCAGATCTACCCCAGCTAGTTCTACTAACTTTAATTGTGCGTAACGTAAATCTGTTCCGGTCAGATTAGCACCACTGAGATTGGCTCCAGTTAAATTCGTTAGTCGCAAATCTGCTCTATTTAATAAAGTGTCACGTAGATCTACACTGCTCAAATTGGCTTTGATGAGAATTGCTCTACTCAGGATGGCTTTATACAAAGTCGCATTGCTAAGGTCAGTTCTCCAGAGTGTAGCGCCAGATAAGTTTGCCTCGCTGAGCTTGACTCCTTTTAAGTTGGCTCCATTCAGGTTGGCTCCAGCTAACTCTGCTCTGCTCAAGATGGCTCCACTCAAGTCGATTTCACTCAAATCGACTCCGCGCAAGTTAAAACAACTAAAATCTCTTTTGCCGGCAGCATAAAGCTCTAGTAGAGTATCAACATTCATAGATTCGGCATTCATAAATACGCCAGAGTTACGCACGGAAGTTGAAGATCTCGATCCCCCTAGCCCACGGACACTTTACTCAAGTCGGGAAACCCGCCCACATAAGTGTCCTCCCCTTTTTAAGGGGGCTTTAAATTCCCCCTTAAAAAGGGGATTGGGGGATCTCCTCCATCTTTTTACCGCGCTTCCGAGATATATTGGGTTTGAAAGAGCAGTACTAGCTGGTACCACTCCCCCATTTAGAACGTTTTACATCCGGCGCAGGTTGAGTAGCTCTTGGGGAGAAGCAAGCATATCAATTGCTACGAAGAAAATTTTGCCTTGAGGATTGATCAAAAACCGCCAAGCAATATTCATCCCAACGTTGACACCGAACCAAGGAGTTTGGACGACACCTGTGACTTTTAATTGTTTGGAGCCATCTGGTTGCACCTCACAGATACCTTGTTTTGGCATCATGTTTAACCCTTGTGCTTCTTCGCGCATGTATTTCGCGATCGCCTCATGACCGACAATTGGCTTTTGAAATGGGGGTTGTAAAGCACCATCAGCAGTAAACAAAGCAATAGCAGCGGCGAAATTGTCTGCGTTCATTGCTTCGACATACTGCAACACCGCAGGCTCGTCAATTCCTTCAATCTTGACATTGGTGGTGACGGGTTCGGTGCGTTCAAATACTGGTTCTGTACTCTTTCGAGAACTGCTGGGAGCCAAGTCGGATGTATCGAATCCCATGTCTACGACTGTGTTGCGCAGAACTGTGATCTGCTGACCTGGATCGAGTTTCTGGGTTGCTTCTAGGACGACTTTGACACCAGGAGACATTTGATAGCCAGTTGGAATTGGAGCGACGATCCCCTGTTTCATCAACTCTCCTAACTCGTACCAAAAAGCTAGCTTGGTATTCACGCTGAAGAAACCATAGGAACGGTTGATCGGAGTGTCAATGCGATTAGCAAGGTCGCGCATGACTTTGGTTTGCTCTTCAGGTGACATTTGTTTGATTTGGGTGAGCAATCCTTCCGCCAGTTGTAAACGAGCCGCGCCTGGAGCTGCGGGGGTGATTGTCCGACCCATTTCCGTGTAAGCATACCAAAGGTACGCGAGGCGATCGTCAACGCTCAGTTGGTCGAACAGCGCTATAGTGGCTGGAATTGGACTGGGGATTTGAGTTCCAGAGAAGATATTTTGTGCCGACTCGATAGTATAAGTCACGATCGGAAACTCCAGATTGCTTTGTATTAGTCAATTTTGAGATTTAATGGAAAATGCTAAAGCTGGGGCTTTAGCACGTACCCACTTGGTTACGTAAATAAATGTAACAAAGTAGTTAAATTTTGTAAAGAAATTTATCGATTTCGATCGCTTTGCCGCTCGATCCAGTAGATGGCATGCGCTATTAGGTAGTTTAATCGAGCAAGCGATCGCGCAGTCGCACACCATGTTACACAGTAGCGGCTAGTCCAAGTGCTGCCTGCAAGCTAAATAATTCTGAGAAAACGTTGCATAACTTTACAATGCTTGTTACATTACCATTTAGTTAAAAAATGCATTAATTGGATAAACGTATATGAAATCTAACGTTCGGGATGATTTGATGAGCTTTTTACGCGACGAATTGTCGGTTTCAGAAGCAGCGATCGCGTTAGCCTTAAAGAAGGGAGAACAGGAACTAAACTTTCTGCCGATGGTACTTTGGCAATACGGATTTATTACCTTGCCACAACTAAACCGCGTGTTCGATTGGTTAGAAATGGTGTAGGATCTATTCACGCTGTAACTCGTGTAACTTCACGTCAGCTATTGTCTTGAGTAGCAATATAAAGTTATGGCTTATGATACAGCCTTATCTGGCAAAAATTTCGATTTTTCCGGTTAAATCGCTTGCTAGCATCACTTTGTCTCAAGTCAGTGTATTGGCAAGTGGCGCACTCCAGCACGATCGCGAGTATGCCTTATTTGACCAAAAGGGACGATTTGTGAATGGTAAGCGCAATGCTAAGATTCATTTGCTGCGATCGCAATTCGATGCAAATTGTCAACAGCTATCGTTACAAGTCCAAGAAACAGATGAGAGTGTGACTTTTCACTTGGATCGAGAGCGTTCGGAGTTAGAAGCTTGGTTAAGCAATTATTTTGGTTTACCTCTCAACATTAAGCAAAATAATTTCACAGGGTTTCCAGATGATACTAATGCTTCTGGACCTACAATAATCAGTGCAGCTACGCTTGCAGAAGTTGCCTCCTGGTTTCCTGACATAAGTGTTGAGGAAATGAGGAATCGGATACGAGCAAATATAGAAATTGATGGCGTACCTCCATTTTGGGAAGACCGATTATTTACCAAAGTAGGGAATAGTATCCAGTTTCAAATTGGACAAGTTGTATTTGCTGGGATTAATCCTTGTGCGAGATGTATTGTACCCACAAGAGATTCAAAAACAGCAGTAGCAACAGAGAATTTTCAGAAAGTCTTTGTTTCTAAACGTAAAGAAACCCTGCCAGATTGGACAACTTCAGAGAGATTCGACCACTTTTATCGGTTAAGTATCAATACAAAAATTCCATCGTCAGAAATAGGAAAAATCTTAAGAATTGGCGATCCAGTTTTAATCTAGAATCTAATAAATAGGGTGGGCAATGCCTACCTTACGATTCAGAATTAAAATAGGGCGAATATAATTCGCAACTACACAGGCAAAGTTAAAAAGCAAAGCATTGGGCGAATATAATTCGCGGCTACACAGGCGGACTTCGCCTGCGCGGACTAAAAGTTTATTGCGTCTAATTTTGCTTTGGTAGTAATTAGATTAACGTATTCGCTCTTACCATCAGTATAAGCCTCGCGATCGCCTGGAAATTTTTGTGCTAAATCTCGCTTTAGTTGTGCGTAGCGTGTTGCTTCTTCTGGGTGGCTACAGAGATAATTGCGAAAATACAATCTTTCCCATAATGCGTGTCCAGCAATCGCCATATGAATGTGGTGGGTACGCTTACCATCAGGCGATCGCTTAATCAACATCATATGCCCTGGAGGGCGATCGCTACGCCATAGATATTCATATCCTGCATCTACTAACTTGGGTAAGGCTTCTTGTTGGGCGCGATCGAAGCTGGGAATTTCCGCTAATATATCGATTATGGGCTTAGCAGGCATTCCAGGGATAGCCGTACTGCCAAAGTGTTCGATTCGGAGGATCGAAGCTTCTCCCAGCAGATTTCGTAGGTAAATAGCTTCTTGCTCGAATAACTCTACCCATTTGCGATCGTATTCCACGATAACAATATCATCCATACCTTTAAATTTTCCTCACTCCTCACTCCTCACTCCTCAATTCGCATCCCTACAACTGCCACAAAGCGGCTACCATATAATTTCTATGGTCTGCTAGATGTATCTCTAATAGAGAAGGGCAAGCAGAGGCATTCTATAGTAAGAATGGCTACCGCAGGAGTCCGAAAATTATTGTCATGTCGCAACGACTCGGCTCTAGAACAGATTCATGGACATTTTAGCGAAGAATAGCACATTTCCAAGCTATTAAATATAAAACTATAATTCTAGTTTTTAAATTATGACCAAAACCACAGATTTTTTAAGTCACCTTAACCCCAGTCAGCGTACATCTGTAGAGCATTTTTGCGGTCCCTTGCTAGTGGTTGCGGGTGCGGGTTCTGGTAAAACGAGAGCATTAACTTATCGGATTGCAAATCTGATTCTCAAACACCGTGTCGATCCTCATAATATCTTAGCCGTGACTTTTACTAATAAAGCAGC
>NZ_JBOFLP010000145.1:0-15290 GCF_051657925.1 Chroococcidiopsis sp. | reverse complement strand
TAAAACTCTTGCCACTTGCGACGGTTGTTTTCGGTAAATACGGGCGATCGTCGATTTAGCCAGACTCTTTCTGCTTCGCGGCTACCAGAACGACAACGGGGACAACAAAATTCACTGGCATGAGTTGCCTGTTGAGTCCATTGAGGCGGAGTTGGTGCAAATGCATCCATTGAAGAGATAATTTTTTAAGTCTATTAGTTTATTATCAGCGATCGGCAAACAAGGTGTAGGGTATAGGGTGTGAGGTGTAGTGAGCTTTTAACTTGTGTACGGGCGGGTGCGCGCAAATCGATGGACAGCCACAACTGGAAATTTTGGCTCAAAACTCGCCCCTACCAATACATGACTTTCAACTTGTGACTTTTTCCAACCCCTATTCATGGAACCAACTACTGAAATTCGCCGCCTTCTGGACTTGATGCCTGCTTCCGGTCGGATGTTGACTAAGATTATCGCTAAGCGGGAGCAAACTAAAGTTATCGATTATGCTTTTCCTCTGCCGTGGCAGCAGGAACGTCGCATTTCCATTAATTTCGATCTCTGGCGGCGGCTACCTCAACCACAGCGAGATTTGTTGCTGTTGCGGACTGTTAGCTGGTTGACGGCAGTAAAGTGGTTTAAACCGGATGTCTATCAGGGAGTTGTCTTAGCTGGGCTTTTGGGGACGGTAGTAGAGATCGTGCAGGGGGATGTGGTGGGTACTGTGGCGGCTGGGGCATTAACCGCGATCGCAGGGACTCGGATCTGGCGCAATAACCGCAGTTCTCAGATTGAGGTAGAAGCAGATGAGGCAGCAGTGCGCGTTGCTGGGAGGCGGGGTTATGCTGAGGCAGAGGCGGCTCAACATCTGTTGTCGGCAATTGAAGCGGTGGCACAGATGGAAGGACGACCGACTTTAGATTTTATGGAACTACTCCGCCGTCAAAATTTGCAAGCGATCGCTGGACTTTCTTCTGTTGGTATTCCAGAAACTCTCAGAGAAAAATAATCAATAGATGACTTATTTAATCAGCACAATAATAGCTCTAAAAAGGGGTTGTCCCGTGCTATTTTTACTGCTATAATTAAGCGTATACGCTTAATAATGGAAATATTTGAAAAATTAAAATCTGCGACAATATTTCCATTATAACATAAAGTCTATCAAAACTAAATCGCAAAGTCAATATCCCTTTGTCTTTTTATTCATTACAATTCGTTCCTCACAAATTTTATTAGCACCTTTTTGTGCGTAAGTTAGAAATTAAGCCTTACTAAGCACCAAAACTCATGTATTAAACTCGGTGTCAAAAGGTGTCGAAATTATGTTTTTAAAAACCTGAATAGCAGAACGCAAATAGGAATGATAACTCAAACAATTGAACCTATTCTCGATCGCGCCTTATCTGGAAACGATATATCTCCAGCCGAAGGAGTAGAGTTATTACAACAAACTGCACCGGAAGCAATTGCTTTCATCCGCGATACTGCCGATAAACTCCGCGATCGGCAAGCGGGCGATACCGTTACTTATGTCATTAACCGCAATATCAACTTTACCAATATTTGCGAACAACACTGTAGTTTCTGCGCCTTTCGTCGCGATGCGGGCGAAGCAGGTTCCTATTGGTTGGAATGGGGACAAATCTTAGAAAAAGCTACCGATGCCGTGCAAAGAGGGGCAACTGAAATTTGTATACAAGGGGGACTTCACCCTACAGCAAAAATAGATGGCAAATCGCTGTCATACTATTTGCAATTAGTCAAAACTATTAAAGCTGAATTTCCCCAATTGCATTTACATGCCTTTTCTCCCCAAGAAGTGCAATTTATTGCTAGGGAAGATGGTTTGAGCTACGCTACCGTTATCGCTGCTTTGCGGGATGCTGGTGTTGGTTCGATGCCAGGAACAGCAGCAGAAGTATTGGATGATAATGTTAGGCGAATTCTGTGTCCAGAAAAGATTAACACAGCGACATGGTTAGAAATTGTGAGTACGGCACACCAACTTGGCTTGCCGACAACAAGTACCATGTTATCTGGACACATTGAAACACCCCAACAGCAGATCCGTCATCTGGAACATTTGCGATCGCTTCAACAAATTGCGATCGAGCGGCAGTATCCTACAAAAATTACAGAGTTTATTTTACTGCCTTTCGTCGGACAAGAAGCACCTAAGCCTTTAAGAAAGCGGGTAAGAAGAGATCAACCAGTTTTAGCAGATGCTTTGCTACTCACAGCAGTGGCGCGAATTTATCTAGGAAAATGGATTCCCAACCATCAACCGAGTTGGGTCAAACTCGGACTTGCAGGCGCAACAACAGCTTTAGAATGGGGTTGCAACGATATTGGCGGCACGCTGATGGAAGAACACATTACCACAATGGCAGGCGCAGTTGGCGGTACTTGCATGGAAGTAGAGACACTACAAACAGCGATCGCTTCCCTCAATCGTCCCTACCGTCAAAGAGATACCTTATATGGCAATCTCGTTTGAATTATGAAATATTCTTGACAGATTATTTACTACAAATTGTTTAATAAACCTGCGGAACGAAAAACTGTTCGTTGAGGGGTGGACGATGATAGCCAGTTCCAGGCTTTCTAGGTGGTAGATCGAATGCATCTGGAGTCATATCTTGGTAGGGAATTTTGCTTAAAATGTGTTGAATTAAGTTAAGTCGCGCTCGTTTTTTATCATCGGCTTCCACCGTAAACCAAGGAGCCTCTGGAATATTAGTATGAGCTAGCATGAGATCCTTAGCCTTAGAATACTCCTCCCAGCGATCGCGGGCTTCAATGTCCATCGGGCTGAGTTTCCAACGCTTAGCCGGATCTTTAACCCGTGCTTGAAAGCGGCGTTCCTGTTCGTCATCGCTGACAGAAAACCAATATTTCAATAAAATAATTCCCGATCGCACCAACATCCGCTCGAATTCAGGGCAAGATTGCATAAACTCTTGATATTGAGCCTCAGTGCAAAAACCCATCACCCGTTCTACCCCCGCACGATTGTACCAACTGCGATCGAACAGCACGATTTCCCCCGCCGCAGGTAGATGGGCAACATAACGCTGAAAGTACCACTGCGTCTTTTCCACATCTGAAGGCGTACCCAAAGCCACAACGCGACAGCCACGCGGGTTGAGGGATTCTGTCACTCGCCCAATTGCGCCTCCCTTTCCAGCCGCATCGCGTCCTTCAAAAATCAGCGCTACCTTTAAACCTTGATGTTTAACCCAGTACTGCAATTTCACCAACTCCGTTTGCAGTCGTGCCATTTCTTTGTCGTAAAACTTATCGTTCAGCTTTTTCTTCGATTTGTTCTCTTTAGCGCTGTCATCAGACTTGACTGCTGCATGAATCCCATTTCGATCTGTAGCTGACATGAGTTTTTCTCCTAAACGACATTTTTTCAAAAAAGTTAACCTGTACTTTCCTTGTCAATATAGTTCCTTTGTACTAACATGCAGTTAAAATTTGAGCGGCGATCTCCAATCGAGAAGTAGTATGACAAAACTCAAATCAAACTTAATCCAATTTCCCATCCAGCAGCATCTAGGGCATTCTAGAGTCGTAACATTACCAGTATCTCCCGAACGCCACCAATCGTGTGTAACGGCGATCGCAATCCTAAAGCGAGAACATCAGGCAATACCACCCTTGCAGCCTCAAATCCCATCAGAATCGTCTCACAGCAATCGCCGCGAATGGCAGCACTTGGTAGCACAAGCAGACAAAATTAATCAATTAGCCGCAGAACTAGAAGCAGCAATCTTTGGATTAAAAGCGATCGCCAACCAAATAGACTACACTCAACAGCTATCTGGAAGTGCTTGCGAGTATCGCTCAGTAGTTGTACCCCAAGTCAAGCGCCGCAATACAAATGAATTCATTTTGACAACCAAAGTCATCGATTTATTTCAAGTTGAAAGAGAAGCACAACAGCTAGCGCAAACATTGAGACAAAAGACAAAAACCAAGCAAAAATTCCCTCTACTGAATTGGCTGTTATAGATTAGGGAAGAGTAGTGTTGTTAGTTGTTAGTTGACGGTCGACGGTTGTTGGTTGACAGTAGAGAGTGACGAGTGACTGGTGGAACCAGTGAATAGAATTGTCTTGCCCCTTTAGCTCCCTCAGCTCTCTGACTCTACTCCCTGCTCCCTGCTCCCTGCTCGCTGACAACTGATAACTAATAACTGACAACTGACAAGAGGTAAAGCACAGGTGGGAGCAGCACTCTGGATTCTTGCTTTAGGACTAATGCCATCATTGCTATCGCTGTGGCTGCTGCGCCGAAGAGAGGCGCAAATACAAGCGAGATTTAGGCAAGCGATCGACTTTACCCCCAGAGTCAGGACACAGAGAAGCGAACCTACACCACTTCATAGCGATCGCTATTATCTAGAAGGAGTAGGATATCTGGTGGGTGACATCAGCTGTCGCTACAATGCTCGTTCCGGCTATATTAGGTGTGCGGTCAATCCTGAAGGACCCTGTGAGGGTTGTCGCTACTACGAACCGCGATAGGTGCTTGAATAATTTATTGGTGTAATTTATTTGGTGTAAGGGGTGTGAGGGTTGGTGAATTTTACCCAGAGAAGTTGGCTTCAGTGGCTGACACTTTTCGGATGGATCGCGATCGGCACTATTATTAGATTTATTAATTTGGATGTGAAGCCACCTTGGTCAGATGAATTTGCCACCTTAGTATTTAGTTTAGGTAATAGTTTTCGCACTGTCCCTTTAGATCGAGCGATCGCCCTAGACACCCTACTACAACCACTACAGCCTCGTCCATCTGCCAGTTTTGGTGATGTTTTTCACAATTTAATGACAGAGAGTACCCATCCTCCTGTCTATTTCCTCCTCAATCATCTGTGGTTGCAGCTATTTCCCCCAGATGAGGGACTAGTCTCATTATGGGCAGCAAGAGCCTTCAGTGCCATTCTGGGAGTGGCTGCAATTCCTGCTAGTTTTGGTCTATGCTGGCTAGCTTTTCGTTCCCGCCTGGTAGGACAAATCGCCGCCGCAATGATGGCTGTCTCACCCTATGGCATCTACCAAGCCCAAGAACCGCGCCACTATACCCTAGCAATCTTAATGATTATTGCTTCTCTGGCTTGCTTAGTTGTTGCTACACGCTGTTTAGAGAACCGAAAACCGATCCCAATTTGGTTAGTCTTCACTTGGGTGGGAATTAACACATTAGGAATCGCCGTTCACTACTTTTTCACTCTCACCCTCTGTGCTGAGGCAATAGTTTTGCTTGCTGTAGTGTGGAAACAATTCAAAATTCAAAATTCAAAATCTCCTGACTCCACTGTACGGGCGGGTTTCGAGCGAAGATTTATTGACATAAGCGTGAATATGCTTGCTAAATCTGCCCCCACCACCTCTCGACTCATCGCCGTTGCAGCTGGAACCACAGCAGGGGGTTTAATCTGGTTGCCTTTCTTGCAGAGTATTCCAGATAACCAAATGACAGATTGGATTTATCGCGGTAATCCTTTCGGCAGTATGTTAGAAAGCACGGCGAGGTTTTTAGCTTGGATGATTTCAATGCTGTGGCTGCTACCCGTTGAGGGTGTGAGTCAACCAATTGCCCTGGTTTGCGGTGCAATTGTCGTCGCTTTTCTATTTTGGACGTTGCCTATACTCATTAGCGGTTGGAAAATTCAGTTATGGCGATCGCCATCTCAGAGTGGGACTCAAGTTTTAGGTGGGTTTGTTTTGGTAGCGATCGCGTTATTTTCGATTGTTACCTACGCCTTGGGTGCAGATTTGAGTATTGCCTCGCGCTATCACTTTGTTTACTTTCCAGCCTTGATTGCGATCGTCAGCGCAGCATTAGCAATTTGTTGGGACAGCGATCGATTAGTTCGACATACAGAGTTAAACTGGACTCCTCGTCAGCAGTTACGACTCAAGTTTCTGCAAACAAGAGGTCGAGTTGCAGTCGTGCTAATTTGGCTACTCGGTTTGCTCGGTGCTTTAACTGTCGTTTTTAACTTTGGTTATCAAAAGATTGAAAGACCCGATCGCCTCGTACCAATTATGCAACAAGGATCGCAAAATCCAATTTTAATCGCTACAGCTCACTATACTCGCGCACAGGTGAGAGAACTCATGACACTGGGTTGGCAGTTTAAACATCTGTATGGTTCTCAAGTAAATTCTCCTTTGTTTCTTTTAGCTCAGCACGACCGTAGCTCGAATCGCTCAGTCGAAACTCTTTACAAAACAATTGCTGAACTACCAAAACCCCTAGATTTATGGGTCGTCAACTTTACTAGCGCCAGGCACGACTTAGAGAAAGGAAATAATCAAATTTGTGTCCCAGATTCGCAACGCCGACCTAAAGCCAACGGCTACCGCGCCAAGCTTTTTCACTGTCAATAAGGAACCATTCCCAAATTCTATCAACGATATTCGCAAAATTGTCTGAATTACGGGTAACAAATTAATTTCTGAAAAAACGACAAACGGTTATTACTGAGGTTGTGGTAAAGATGGAAGTAGCCAAAACTGGCTAGGTAAAATTTTGATGGCAGTGAGGTAAATATTGCGCCATCGCTCTGCTGGAGAATAAATTGTGCTGAAAGGCTTAGAAGTAATTAATTGGCACGAACTCGAACACGCTTACGGTATGGCTGATGATGTACCCGAGCTGCTCAGAAGTTTAGCCTCCGCTGATGCCAGGTCTCGTCAAGATGCCTTGTCTAAATTGTACGGTAATATTTATCATCAAGGTACTGTTTTTGAAGCTACAGTATATGCAATCCCATTTTTAATAGAATTGAGTCAAGCTGAAGCAGTACAAGATAGAGATAAAATTTTAATTTACTTAGCACATATAGCACGCGGTCATTCTTATTTAGAAGAACATCAAAACTTATTGTTTTATAGCGACGAATTAGATAACCTAGAGTTTCAAGTCCAAATTCAACAAGAAACAACTTGGGCAAGACGTGTAAATTATGCTGTCTGTAGCGGTACGAATATTTATCTAAACCTGCTAGAAGATAACGATTCAAAACTCAGAACTGCTGCACCTTACATCCTAGCTTGCTGTCAACAGCGAGCGTCAGAAATTATTCCTCACTTAAAGCACAGTTTAGCTCAAGAACGAAGTCTTCAAGTTAAAGCTAGCTTAATATTAAGCCTGGGTCTTTTGGAGCCACCGCAATCGGCAAATATAGAACTATTTCTGCAATTTCTTAATTGTGAGTCAAGCGATCTCGTTCGGTTATCGGCTGCAATGACACTCATAAGACTAGCAAAAGATAAAACTCCGCCAGAAGCCATAGCAATACCGATCGAAACTATTGAACATCCGATATTTATGAGAGAGTCGTATGCTCAATTACCTTGGGCTAATAGCGATATTATTAGCGATGCTTGCAATTGCTTATGCTATCTAGATGCAGCAGGAAATGTTGCCATTCCAGCCTTAATAAATGTTCTGAGAACTGTAGATGGTTATAGCGCTTTAAGTGTAGTACGAACCCTGCTATACCTAGCTTTTAACGGACAAAAATTAGCGGACACGATCGAACACAATATCACGGCTCTACAAATATCTGTAATAGAGGCGATCGCCTCGTACGATAACGTTTGGCAGTTCAATAGTAATATGGCGCATCTTCTCAGGTCGTTTGGGTTACCACAGGAGCGAAATCAGTTGCAAGCATTTCTATAAAATAAGTAAATCAAATATTATTCAATCGTAGATTATATACAAATTCATTGCTTTTAATCTATCTATTGATAGACGATTTATGGACTTAAATGTTATTTGTTATACATAAAATCCGCTGAAAGTAATATTGATTACTATAGTTAAAAATTGCTAAATAGTTATTTGTCAAATGAAAGAAAAGCAATGGGTGACTTGAAAATCAACAGTCTTAAGTATGTATCAAAATTGAATAGAGATAAATCTTGCTTGCGCAATTGTTTTTGACATAAATTAATGTTAGTATGCACGGCTATGGATAGCGGATGTTAAAAAATTTGCGTACAAATAGAAGCTTTCCAGTAGTATTAGTCACGCACGAAAATAGACAAAAATGCTCAAAAAACTCCCAATTTCACTTAGATTTTGGCTCCGATCTCTAGAACACAAATTTGCTGGGTTCTTCACAACGCTGTACAAATATAAGCCATATAAGAAGGGAGTATCTTCTTACGTCATCCCAAAATCATCTCTTACAGATCGGCAAGCCGATAGCGTAGAATTAGCAGTACCTCCACAAGAATTTTGGTTGGGATATGGCAAGACAAGGGAAGAATACTTGTCGTCTGGAGCAGAAGACACGCAGAAGATGTTGGAATTAGCCAAATCTTCAGGACTTACACTAACCGCAGGCGATCGCGTTTTAGATTTTGGCTGTGGTGCATGTAGAATGACTCGTCATTTGCAAAAATACGCGCAGTCATGCGAGATATGGGGAGTAGACATCGATGCTGACATGATTTATTGGTGCAAAGAACACTTAGAGCCACTCTTCAATTTTGCAGTCACAACGACAATTCCTCACTTACCATTTGAAGATCGATATTTCGATTTGATCTATGCTGGTTCGCTATTTACCCACGTTGACGATTTGACTGAAGCTTGGTTGTTAGAACTTCGGCGAATTCTTTCTCCAAAAGGAAGGCTTTACCTGACAATTCACGACAATCAAACTATCAAATTACTGCATACTGATTTCCAGAACATTTTCTTGTCTAAAAAACTCCGAGCTTCAGATTTGTATAATCAAACTAAAAATGATATGGCTGTTCTGACAATCGGTCGCGATACTGGTTCGCAAGTTTTTTACGATATCGATTATTTCTGTAAAAAACTGAGCAAGCTCTACAAAATACATTCGGTAACGACAGAAGCTTACAATTATCAAACAGCAGTCTTAGTTGGTAGGAAATAAACCAAAATAGTCAGGTGGGCAACGCCCACCTTGTACTTGAATTTCACTGGCTTCAGCAAAAGTAGTTCGTGCTACTGGCAAACTTGTTGCAGAGTTGGGATGAAATCTGGATAAGAAATTGCTGCGGCTTCGGCTCGACTTATAGTTGTCGCACCGCTGGCATTCAAAGCCGCGATCGCCAAACTCATAGCAATGCGATGATCGGTGTAACTATCTACCTCCGTACCCCTTAAAGCCGTCCCGCCAGTAATTTCTAAACCATCGGGTAATTCCGTGACTTTCGCACCCATGCGATTTAACTCGGTTGCCATAGCTGCAAGGCGATCGCTTTCTTTAACCCGTAATTCTGCTGCATCCCGAATTATCGTCGTACCGCTCGCAAACACTGCTGCTACTGCTAAAATCGGAATTTCGTCAATTAGACGCGGAATTAAGTCACCTGCGATCGTACACGCTTTTAAATCGCCAGAACGCACCCGCAGATCGGCGACTGGTTCCCCGGCGACAACTCGCTGATTTTCTAGTTGAATATCTGCCCCCATCATTTCCAAAGCTGCTAAAATCCCAGTGCGCGTGGGGTTAACGCCAACATTTTCAATGACCAATTCTGAATCTGGGACGATTGCCCCAGCCACCAACCAAAAAGCAGCCGAACTAATATCGCCAGGAACGACTACCTGCTGTCCTTGCAGTTGCGCTGGTCCGGTCACCGTGACACTATGGGTTTGGGGATCGACGCTCAACTGCGCCCCAAAAGCTTGCAACATCCGTTCGCTGTGGTCGCGGGATAAAGCTGGTTCTGTTACCGTTGTTTTTCCCTCAGTCATCAACCCAGCTAGCAGAATACACGATTTCACCTGTGCCGAAGCAATTGGAGATTGATAGTGGATCGGCTTGAGGTTTTGCCCTTGAATTGCCAAAGGTGCGAGAGAATTACCCTTACGTCCCCAAATTTGCGCCCCCATTTGTTGCAAAGGTTTGACGACGCGAGACATGGGACGCGATCGCAACGAACTATCTCCCGTCACTGTAAAAAATCTTTCTGGATGAGAAGCTAAAATTCCCAACATCAACCGGATCGTCGTCCCAGAGTTGCCTGCATCCAATACGTCTGCTGGTTCCTGCAACTGACCCAAACCGATCCCTTTCACCCGCACCAAATCTGTATTGAGTTCTGAAATTTCCGCCCCCATTGCTCGAAAACAGCTTGCCGTACTCCTGGGGTCTTCCCCCAACAGCAGCCCTTGAATTTGGGTTTCCCCATTTGCCAGCGCCCCTAACATCAAAGCCCGATGGGAAATTGATTTATCGCCAGGAACCCGAATGCGACCGCGCAAGCAAAACCCTGTCTGGGGTCTAGTGACAATCAGATTTTGCTGGCGATCGATAGTTTCAACTGCGAACGGAGAAGCCAACATGGGGATAAACTAACAGATTGAGTGCGCTTGTTAGTTTATCTTGTTTGCCGACTCTGCGATCGCCTCACTGTAATTTATAGAAAAAAAAATCATCACCACTTGTTAAGTATGGGAATTCCCTGCTCCCTACTCCCTACTCCCTACTCCCTTCTAACTGTTGATAAGCCTCCAACAATCCCTTAACTTCACTGGGAGAAAGAGACTCGATTCGTTCCAACAATTCAACTGCCATTTTCTCCGGTGTTTGTCCCGAAGTATTGCTCAGATCGGGTCGGCTAGAGCGGCTGGAATCAACATAGCCTCCTAGCGTGGAGTGAATCAGGATATGGGTGTCCTTGAGCTTAAACCAGGGACGAATCCGTTCAAAAGCAATACTACCGACTTGACACATCCCAATTCCGTAACTTGGAGCCGAAACCTCTAGCTGATGTGCCATAATTCCCGATTCCAAGGTAACGAAGTGAATTCCTCGCTCGCCATAGCCAGGTCCAATCGCATCTAAATCGGCAATGAAGAAGATGGAGAAGGCACATTCATCAAACATTGGTGTATTAATGAATGGAATATGGACTCCTCTGTCAATATCGACATTAGGTGTCAAAACAACGAGTTGATGTTCTTCTGGATGATAGTAGTAAACACCAGCTGGCACATTTTCAATGCGTCCGGGTTTGACATGCAAGTAAACTTGAGTTGGATTCAAACCGCCAGGGGAAGCATAGAGAAACTTAGATTGACCGTCTAGGATAATTTGAGACAAACAGCTTAAAAATAGGCTGAAATTCTCAAATGGAATTGATTTTAACAAGAATTTACGATAACTGCTGCGATCGCTATACTTTTTCCGTAAGTTCTCATCAATAACAGGCTGCTCTAATTGAATTGCAGGCATTTCGCTCAGCTCTCGCCGGACTCCTGGGCGCGATTTCTTAAATTTCTCCCGCTCCACAGGATCGAGAATAATCCTGTAGGAAGACAGCAGCTTATTTCCTAACAGACTGTCATCTGTATTGCTAGAAACCGATTTACTTTCTTGCCGCTCGTAATAATCAACTAATGCTTGAATTGACTGCAAGCGGAACAATTCATCAATACGGGGACGATTCTTAAATTCCTTTTCTAATTGGTTGCCAATTCTCACCATATCGAGAGAATTCGCGCCTACACTCAGTAAATTCGCGTCCAAATCGGCATTTTCCATCTGCAATACTTCACACACAATTCGACTGACTTTTGCCTGAATCCCTGAAGACTGCTTTTGAGTTTTACTTTTAGCAGGGGTAGCATCTGCTGCAAAAGGTGCGGGTAGCGCTTTGCGATCGACTTTGCCATTACGAGTCAAAGGAAACTGTTCTAGCATTACGAAAGCAGCAGGAACCATGTGTTCTGGTAACTTACTGCGTAAAAACAAGCGCAGTTCGTCAGTATTTAGCTCTGACTCTTTCGCCGGAATGATATATGCTACTAAAAGCTTTTTGCCTTTCTGGTCGTAAGTCGTCGCGATCGCCGAATTAACACCTGCGTGTTGTTGTAAAGTTGACTCGATTTCCCCTAGCTCGATCCGCTGACCGTTGATTTTAACTTGAAAATCGACCCGTCCCATGAACTCGATCGTCCCATCGGGGCGGAAGCGTCCCATATCCCCAGTTCGATAAATTCGTTCGCCAGTACGGGGATGCAAAATAAATTTGGCGTTGGTTTTCTCTGGATCGTGCCAGTAACCTTTGGCAACTCCGACGCCAGCAACGCACATCTCCCCCGACACCCAAGCGGGACATTCCACCAAAGCATCGTTGAGAATGTAGTAGCGAGTATTGGGAATTGGTCGTCCGTAGGGAATGCTTTTCCAGTTCGGGTCAAACTCCTCAACTGGATACCAAATATTCCACAGCGTTGTTTCAGTAGGACCGCCGACGCTGACTACTTTCGCTCCTTCTACCAGCGCCTCAAGACGTTTAGGAATCGTTAACGGAATCCAATCTCCACCTAGAAATGCTAGCCGCAATGTCGATGGAATGACATTTGCGAGATCGCCTGCATATTCCAAAAACATATCCATCATTGCCGGAACCGAATTCCAGAGCGTAATCTGATGCTTCATGCACAGATCCGACCAATGGGACGGGTCGCGTCGTCCGCTGGCATCGGGGATAATTAAGGTTCCTCCAGCACCCAACACGCCAAATAGGTCGAAGATAGACATATCGTGATGCAGGGCTGTCAATCCTAGAATACAATCGCCAGAATTAATCTCAAATTGCTTTTGAGTGCTGACAACAGCATTCACTAGCCCGCGATGGCGAATCATTACGCCTTTCGGCAAGCCAGTAGAACCCGACGTGTAGAGGACAAAGGCGAGATCGTCAGGTGTTTGAATCGGTTCTAAAGGGCGATCGTCAATATTTTCCAAGTTTTCGCGATCGACGCAGAGGCGCTGCACGCGATCGGACCACTCCAAGCGATCGTCTAACCAAGATTGAGTCAGGACGATTTCAGCTTTGCCATTCTCCAGCAGGTAGTCAAGCCGTTCTTTCCCGACTGTGGCATCAATGGGAAGATAGGCAGCACCAGCGTGTAATATGGCCAGAGCAGCTACCACTTGCTCCCAACCCTTTTCCATCACGATCGCGATCGGTTGGTTTGGTTGCGCTCCTAAATTCCGCAAATGCCGTCCCCAACGGTTTGCTAGGGAATACAATTCTTGATAGGTTAAAGTTTTTTGAGTTGTAATAACCGCAGGTTGGTCTGGGCGTTGAGGCACTTGAGCCGCAATCAGATCGTGAAGCAAGATTTCCGGCATTGGCAGATCGTCTCCGGCAGCTACCAACTGCTGACCTGTTGCCACCATCACCCGCCGCATGACTTCCGACCAACTCTGCTGCCAGAGATTTTCATCAGTACCTAACAGATGGAGCAAATGGATAAAAGCATCTAAGAGATTTTGGGATAGTCCTTCAGGAAAAAGTTCTTCCACGGTATCCCAGTGGCAATAAAGCGCACCATTATGCTCAAAAACATGGTTATTCAGCCATACTTGGGAAGTTTGGTTAATTGCAAAGACAACCTCGCCCAGAGCTTCTGCTTGCTTCGTAGCGTAAGTACTTTTTCCGGTTTCATCTGCTGGAATTGCGGTAAATACAACTGGCATCAGCGAACCAGAAAGCCGATTTTGAGCAACAGCAAGTTCCCGCAGGACGTCGACCCCGTTAAAGAAACGATGCTCTATATCGCTCCAAAGTTGCGCCTGTAAACGTTGCGATCGCTCGGCAAAGGAAGCATCTCCCCTGTTGTCAACTTCCAGTACGGTGAATGAAGCATATTCCCCAATCAAACAGTTCACCTGTGAATGCAGTGGCAGGCGATTGAAACTCGGTACGTTAATGCAGAAATGTCGTTCTTTATTCCACAACGTCAGAACTTCGGCGTAGGCTGCTGCCAAAATGCCTGGTGCAGTAATTCCCAATTGAGTCGCCTGCGATTTAATGCACTGCCAAATAGGAGCTTCTATCACCCTTTCTCGGCGCGCAAACCTACCACTCGTGAGAGCTGACGGCTGCTTAGCAAGGGGTAAATCTGGTCTTAAGGGTAAAGAATCGATTCGTTTGCGCCAGTAATCCTGCGATCGCCTGTACT
Source organism: Chroococcidiopsis sp. (assembly GCF_051657925.1). Lineage (NCBI taxonomy): Bacteria > Bacillati > Cyanobacteriota > Cyanophyceae > Chroococcidiopsidales > Chroococcidiopsidaceae > Chroococcidiopsis > Chroococcidiopsis sp. The sequence goes on along the minus strand of NZ_JBOFLP010000145.1, from coordinate 1,323 downwards.
CCTCGGAATTAGCTAGCAATCGCTCTGCCAAGACATAATCGCGGAAGGTAATTTCTAAAGGCTCTAGTTGAGTTTCAGGATTGTGGTAAAGTGCCGCCCATTCCCTATAGGTAATTGCAATACTCCAACCATCAAAGATTAACTTATCTAAACTCACATGAATCCGCGTGCGTCCATCGTTCAGTAAGGTTGCTTGAATATCAAATAGAGGATACGTGTCGCTGGGAAGAATTTGATGCGACATCCGGTCGCGCACGTCTTGTAACTGAGCGTTGACTGTTTCTGCAGCCTGTCCCCGCAAATCGAGCATCCGAAACTGATAGGGAGGCACATTCTCCAAGACCTGTTGAGTTCCATCCGGCAGAACGATCGCTCGCATCATGTCATGACGATCTATTAATCGTTGCCAAGCTTGAGTCAAGCGTTCCAGATCGAAGTTGCCTTCCAATTCCACATAGCTGTGACTGGCAACCTGCCCCATTTCCACTTCGCCACTGCGTCCAACCCAGTAAGCTTGCTGCAATCCAGTCAACGGAAAGGGTTGAAATCGTTCGTCAGGGGCAGGAGTAATTGTTGGCAGGTTGGATACTACCTGCTGCGGTTGCCGCTCTTGTTTGACACCTGCCTTTTTCTCGCGAATTAACTGAGCTAACAAGGCTTTCCGTTCGGGTGAAAGAGATTGGAGTTTGTCAACGTGCGCTTGGGAATTTAACTTTTGGCTTATCATTTCAGTCATTGGCTTGATTTGCACCAACAGAATAGATTTGGAAAAATTTATGCAGGGGTTTTAAGTGGCTAGTTGGCGATCGCCAGCATTGTTATTTCAGCAGCGCCATCACTTCTTCATCAGACAATTGCGCCAAATACGCGATCGTGTCTTCCATGTCATCTAGATTGACTTGCATAGCTTGAGCTTTTTCGATCTGTCGAGCTATACCATCGACGCTCGGAAATTGAAATAAATTAATTAGCGGTAAGTCAACGCTAAACGTCGAGCGGATCGTCCCCATCAATGATACGGCGATCAAAGAGTTACCTCCCAAACTGAAGAAGTTATCTCCCGTACCAATTTCAGATACCTGAAGCAAGTTTTGCCAAATTGCCATTAGGGTTTGCTCAACCTGATTTTGAGGTGCTGTCTGCTCGATCGCCACATCTAACTGCATCGTCATTGGCGCAGGTAATGCTTTGCGATCGACCTTATTGTTGGGCGTGAGTGGAAAAGCCTCTAGCACGACAAAGTTGGAGGGAACCATGTACTCTGGCAATTGAGCGAGTAAATATTCTCGCAACTGTGAGTTAGCAGGCTGTTGTCCTGGCTGT
>NZ_JBOFLP010000144.1:0-8101 GCF_051657925.1 Chroococcidiopsis sp. | reverse complement strand
GCTTCGAGCTGCGTTGAAAGTACGGTTTGACTAACTGCTCCAACGCAAGCAGGAATTCGGGGCTGAGTTGGCAAGTCGACCCGCACAAAATAGCGTCCTTCCCCCACTGCGGCGGGTAAAATACGAACTTGGCTAGTCTCTCCACTATGCAATCCTACTCCCGATTGGCTTATCGTACCTGCGAGAGTATGTGGGGTGTGGGGTGTGGGGTGTGGGGTGTGGGGTGTGGGGTGTGGGGTGTGGGGATTTTGGATATTGAATTGATTCTCCCCTCTGCTCCTCTGCTCCTCTGCTCCTCTGCTCTCCTGTCTCCTATCCATAATCCCTAGAATTTCTCCCCAATGCCAAACTGAATGCGGCTGTCGCCGTCGCTGTTCAAGCCGTAGTCTAGGCGCAGGGGTCCCAAGGGAGAATTGACTCGCACGCCTACACCGTAGCCGACTCCCGTACCTGGTTTATCGAGTAGAATTGCTGGTTCTCCAGGTACGTTACCTGCCGTCCCTAAATCGGAGCCGAAATCGACAAATAGAGCGCCACCGACAACCGAGAAAATCGGGAAGCGATACTCGGCTGTAGCAGTGACAAAACTGCGTCCGCTGCCTAATTCTCCTTCTCCGTAACCCCGTACCGAGTTACTACCACCAATGGAAAAGGCTTCGTAGGGAGGTAGATCGCCAATGACCGTTCCAGCTTGAATATTAAAAGCTAAAGTTTCCGGTCCTTCATTGAAGCTAGTAAAGTTGACCGGAATGTATTGACTGTAGCTACCCCGCAATCGATTCAGGAGAATGCTGCCGCTACCAATGGGAATCGATTGCTCTACACCCAACCGCAGGAAAGAACCGTCAGTAGGTGTCGTGATGTTATTTCGGAGATCGCGTACTGCTCCTAGCTGTACGGTTAGCAAATCGTCTGAACCGTCGTCAGAAAAACTCAAGGGAATATCTTCTCTACCGTTAAATCTGCCTTCTGGGGTGACTTCACCATCATCATCGCGGATGGAAACGCGCTGATATTGCAATCCTGCGGATGCCGTCCATTCCGACCGAGTCAAGGGATTGCGAGACAAAGGACGGGTAAAGGTAACGCCGCCACCTTGTCGCCGCACGCGGGGACGCACGCCATCATCGGGGTCGCCTACCTCGATATTCTCGTCATCTCCATCAAAGATTAGCGAAATCGATCGCCGCTGGAATAAGTTGACTGTATAGGAAGTTCTATAGGGGTCGCCAGCAATCCAGGGGTCGGTGAACCGGAGATCGAACAGCAACTCGCTCCGTTCCGTACCAACCTGCAACTCTGCCCCTAATTTTTGGTTATTGCCACCTAAATTGTTTTGCTGAAAGCTGACTGCTCCAAATAAGCCACTGGCAGAACTAATACCACCGCTCAATCCCAAACTACCGCTGCGGCGTTCGTCCACGTTCAGCACGACAATCACTTTACGGGGGTCTTGACCGGGGTTGAGGGCAACGTTTACGTCTTCAAATATCCCTAGTCCGTAAACCCGTTGCAGGTCGCTTTGAACCACGTTGCGATTGAATACGTTATTGGGCTTCAGGGCGAGTTCTCGCGTGATAATAAAATCTCGCGTCCGACCGCGAATTGGTTTGCCTTCATCGTCGGTCGCTTCGCCTTCCCGCACGAAACGGACTTGGATATCTTCAACAACCCCTTCCGATACTTGAAGCGTCACCGTGCCGTCGGGTGCAACTTGGGGCGCGGCAATCACTTGTGCCAAGACATAACCGTTTTTCTGATACCACTGGTTGAGCTGCTTAATTCCTTCCTGCAAGCGGCGGAAGTTGAGAATGTTGCCGTACTGCGGCTTGAAAGTATCCTCAACTAATTTGGGAGGCAAGACAGACGGAACATTTGTACCAGGATTGGCTTCGATTTGGACTCGCTGAAGGGTTGGGTTGGGTTGCACGATATAGGCAACCCGCACGCCCAAGGGTGTATCTTCCGGTATAGCCCGGACGTTGGCAAAAAAGCCTGTCGCAAAAATGGCATTGATATCTTCTTGTAATTGCGATCGCGTCGTCGTTCGCCCTGGAGCGGTACGAATTGCTTGGTAAACTTCGTTTTGTAATTCTTCAGTCAAAGTGCCAGTTTCGCTACTCACAGCGACTTCTGCGACAAGAACTCTAGGTTCTGCGGCTTCGGGTTGAGTTTCTGGTGTGGGTTGAGTTTCTCCTGGCGTTCCTGGCTGAGTTGGCGTAGGTGGTAGAGCGTCTGTTGGCGGTTGAGTTTGTTCTGGTGCTGGGGTGGATGGAGGAATAGGTGGATTTGGTTGATTAGGAACGCTTCCTGGTGCAGGTGCGCCGTTAGGAGTCACGGGAACTTGAATACGATTGGGTGTTTCTTGCTGCGGTAGAGATTCCGTACCTGGAGCCGGTTGCACTGGTACTGTTGGCGGCGTGGCTGGTTCCGTCGTTGGTGCGGCAGGATTATCAGAATCCGGTGCTGGTTGACGATCGCGGTTAATCGGAATTTCAATTCCTCTGGGGGTCTCGTCCTGCGAGTCGAGTTGGGCGATCGCTCGCGTTTTGAGCGCCGCTGCGCCATGCTCGGTCAGATGGCGATCGCTACGATTTGTACTTGGTTTTAGAGAAAAGCTTTCTTTTGCTACTAATTTTTTTGCTGCTAATTTTGGTGTTGGCGTTACAGCCTGTTCTCCCTTCAAACTGGCGATTAATGTTTGACGGGAAGAAGTGAGAGAATTCGGAATACCCCTGCGGGGAAGCAAGCTACGGAATTCGGAATTCGGAATTTGGACAATTTTAGAATTATTTTTGACTTTTAACTTTTGACTTTTGACTTTGAATTGTTTTCCTTGCTCCTTTATCACAGTGCGATCGGCAGGAGTTGCATACGTTGCTGGCATTTGTACCAGCATGACTTGCCGAAAGCTCGCGATCGCCGCGATCGCCACCCATACACGAAATAAACGCATTTTGTTTCACCTATTTAGCACGTCCGCACACCAATAAAAGTTTGTCATTCGTCATTTGTCATTTGTCATTCGGTAGTTGACGGTTGACGGTTGACGGTTAGCAATTGTTTGCTCCTCTCTTCCTCTGCTTCCTTGTCCCCCTTGTCTTCCTTGTCTCCCACTTCCGACTCCCGACTCCCTACTCCCGACTTCCCCCACCCCCATCAGCTTGAGCTAGCACGCGACGCAGCACCTCTTGGTAGGCGGTTTCGACATTACCTAAGTCGCGACGGAAACGGTCTTTATCCATGACTCGCCGATTGGGGTCTGTTTCAGCTACGTCCCATAAGCGACAAGTATCGGGGCTAATTTCATCGCCCAGTCGTAACTGTCCCTGAGCATCGTAACCAAACTCTAGCTTGAAGTCTACCAGGGTCATATCGCAACGCTGAAAAAATTCGCCCAGATAGCGATTAATTTGGAGCGCCATCTGTTGTAATTGATTGACTTGTTCTGGAGTTGCTAGCTCTAGCAGAAAGAGGCGATCGCTCGTCAATAAGGGATCTCCTAAACTATCGTTTTTGTAATAAAACTCTACCAACGGCTGTTTCAAAACTGTCCCTAGAGGTAATCCTGTTTGTTGACAGAGACTTCCGGCGGCAATGTTCCTGACGACCACCTCTAACGGCAAGATTTGCAATCGCCTGACGCGCATTTGATTGGCACTGATGCTTTCCAGCCAGTGTGTCGGAATGCCTTGCTTTTCTAGATACTGAAACAGCACGGTGGAGATGGTGCAGTTAATCTCTCCTTTGCCGACAATACTGCCTCGCTTTTGAGCATTAAAAGCAGTGGCATCGTCTTTGAAATGTGCCAGTAATATTTCTGGCTCTGTTGTCGTGTAAACAATTTTTGCTTTGCCTTCGTAGAGCAGCGATCGTGCAACCATTTCAGGATTACTCTTGATTAGCGTTCTAGCTTGCCAGGTATAGGCTTAATCATTTTAGCCACTATTGGACACTTAAATGAGGAGTCAGGGAATGGAGTTGACAGTTATCAGTTATCAGTGACCAGTGACCAGTGACCAGTTATCAGCGACCAGTTAATCCCGACTTCTGACTTCTGAGTTTTAAAGCTCTCTGCTTCCGACTTTTATTCCTAGACAGCATTTGTAGTAACTTAAAGCTGCCTTAGCTGGGACTTAAGCAGTGGATATTAGACTTTTAATGCATTGCGATTAGGGTGTAATTGTCTCACTTTTGGGAATGGCTTACACTTGGCTAAAACTTTATTGGCTCAGAATCTAAGAGTTTCGCTCGTTTTTGTAAATACCCATGTTGCCAACTCGCCTATATCTGTTTTTTGCTGCTCAAGATTTCAGTCCGGTGCTGTCAAAACTCTCCTACAAGAGATCCCCCCTAGCCCCCCTTAAAAAGGGGGGTTGGAGGGATATCGCCTGGAAACTACTTCTGTCAGTAACGCTGACTTTTCCCATGCTGCTTTTTGCGACTGAAGCTCAAGCGCAAGAAAAGCAAAACAATTCCTCTAAGTCAGCACCGTCTTTAAGTCATTGTCCGCAAGCTTCGCCTTATGGAACCGAACTTACTAGTTTGGCGACTCAGTTGCTTCAGACGACAAATTGGACAGAGGATAAAACCAAACTCTTTGAGTTCCTTAGCTTGAAGCTGGGACCCCAATTAGCTGCCTATTTCAACTCCAGCCCTTACCCCAATATCAACGAAAGGGCAAAATTGGCAAAGGTTCCGATCTTGATGTATCACGACATCTTACCCAAAAAACAAGTCTTTTTTGATGTCACACCCCAAGAATTCGAGCAGCATCTTCAATTTATTAAAAAACAGGGTTTTACCCCCATCAGTTACGACCAACTTGTTATTCATCTGCGGACGGGTTTACCCTTGCCAGAAAAGCCGATTATGTTAACGTTTGATGACGGCTACGGGGGACATTACGAATACGTTTATCCGCTGCTGAAAAAATATGGCTATCCAGCCGTGTTTTCTATTTATACTTCTGGGGTAGGCAACAACGTCGGTAGAAGCCATGTCAGTTGGGAACAACTGAAGGAAATAGCAGCCGATCCGTTGATAACTATTGCGGCTCACAGCGTCACCCATCCCGAAGATTTGCGCCGCCTGTCCGACGACAAACTCCAAATGGAAGTGACTGAATCTAAACAGATTTTGGAAAATAAGCTAGATATACCAATCCGCTATTTTACGTATCCGGCTGGGAGATATAACCAAAAAGTTGCCGCAGCAGTTAAGAAAGCTGGTTATCTATCGGCGCTGACGATGAACGACAACGACGAACGCTTTGCTGGCGACTCGGAAAGTTTACTTGCCATCGGTCGCTTCGGTCAATCTAACTTAGCACGGGCGATCGCCAACCCAGAATCTAGCATTCTCTCTCAAGCTTCAGGTGGCATGAAAATTCCCAACTGGGGGGGGAAATTCGATTTTTCTGCCAATGTCACCTTCAACAAAACCACCATCGATCGCACCTACTTGTTATTAATTTCTGGTGGTAGACCAATGACGATCCATGCGAAAAGCCGCTACCAAGTACCAGAGATTTTAGCTGATACTGCCGCAGTTGCGGGCGTAGATGGGGGCTTTTTCTCGCTCAAAGTCCTTAATTCCAACGTGATGGTCGGTCCCGTACTCAGTCAAAAAGCGAGTCATTTTATCCCAGGTAACGCTGGTGAAAATCCTCTGCTTGCGGGTAGACCCTTGGTATTAATTGGTACTCAAGCAGTTAAATATATTCCCTTCGATCCCTTCTTACACAACACGCTAGAAGGAATCCAGGCGGAGATGCCGGACGTAACAGATGCTTTTGTCGCTGCTGCTTGGCTGGTCAAAGACGGACAACCGCGATCGCGAGAGTCTTTTGGTAACTTATTTGGTTTTGATGCTGCGCGTCGTCGGGCTTTCTGGGGAATAAACCAGGCAGGACAGCCCACAATTGGCGTGGCTCCGAGAAATGTCGATGCTGTCAAGCTGGGTGCAGTATTAGCTAAAGCTGGGTTGCGAGATGCGGTGATGCTCGACTCCGGCGACAGTTCCTCTCTTGCTTACAAGGGTGAATTATTAGTCCCTTATACTCCTCGACCCGTGCCTCACGTCGTCGCCTTGCTGCCACCAGACGGAGACGAGAAAGCGAGTTGTTTAGTGGTAAAACGTTGAAAGAGGGGCGACAAAAGGTAGACATCCCATCCACTGAAACTGTGCCTTGGAAGATCCCCCCAACCCCCCTTAAAAAGGGGGGCAAAAGAGGGGTAGGGCTATTGCAAAGATAAAGAGAATGGATACGGTTTGACAGCGATCGCCACAGGTAAACACTGATAACTGGTCACTGGTCACTGGTCACTGGTCACTGATTTAGACTACGCCCCAACCTGGTGGCGGGAGAGCAACTTGATCTTCTGGTTTGGATTGGGAAACCCGCTGCATACTTGCTGATAGCCAGATAAACAGCTCTTTGAAGTTTAACCCTTGTAACTTTAGGGGGCTGCGAACGACAATTTGGCTCAAGCGCGTCATGTTGGCTGATTCTACCCCTACAGCAAAGAAAGCAACTCGCTTACCTGCCTCATCGTCGCGAATCCGTTGCGTGGCTTGGTCGATGATACTGTCTGGTTCTCCTTGCGGTTCGCCATCCGTGATCAAAAATACCCAAGGACGATAGTAATTCACGCCATTACTACGATATTGACCTTTACGGGCTTCGATCATATCTAGCCCTTGGAGAATTGCCCCACCCATGTGAGTTAATCCTTGAGCTGATAGGCTAGGCGGTTCAAATATGTCAGCAGTGACGAAATCCTGAGCTACTTTCACGTCACTACCAAACGTGACGATCGCCACTTCAACCCGCTTGCGCGCCAAGTTATCTTGGTTTAGTTCCTCTTTGAAAGTGCGTAAACCCTCATTGAGAGCGTCAATAGCTACTCCCTGCATGGAGCCAGAAGTATCTAACAGTAGGACGCACGGACAGCGCGGTTCTGGGTTTTCGGCAAATTCCACCGCATCTTCAAGTTTCAAAGCTTCAGCCATAGTTGAGTGAGAAAATAAACAACATTAAGATTTAAGACCTTAGTTTATTAAACGACGCGATCGTCATATATTCCACCCATTGTCAGTTATTAGTTATCAGTAAAGAATGGGGTGTGGGGTGTGGGGTGTGGGGTGTGGGGTGTGGGGTGTGGGGCAATTTTGAATTTTGGAGTGAATTTCTTCCTCAGCCTCCTCAGCTTCCTCAGCCTCCTCAGCTCTCTTCACCCCCTCACTTCTCGCTCCTCATCCAGTACTCATCGCTGCGATCGCGGCTTGTTGGCTGGCTTGTTGGTAAAGGTTAGTAAAGTATTGCTGTACCATGCCAGATGCAGTTGCATCACCTCGATCTGCTTCATCGGTTTCTAATTCTGCCACGGGAATTTCCCCTAAGACATCTAAAATCGTTTCGCCGCTGAGTGACGGTGCTATGACCACTAACGATGGGTCGAGTGGTTCGTTGTATTGCCAAAATGAGGGAGTCGGGAGTCGGGAGTCGGGAGTCGTAGGGGCGGATTTAGCAGAAGATTCACGGCTTCTATCAACAAATCGTGGTTCAAAACCCGCCCGTGGGGAATCGGGAAATTTTGAATTTTGAATTTTAACTTCTCCCTTGTCTCCTTTACTACGAAATTCTCTCAAGGAAGTCAGAACTTCATCCTTAGTGCGTCCCCGTAGTTGGAACAAGACAAACGGATCTTCGCTGAAGCGATCGCCTAGTTGATAGTAAACTGCGGCGACGTGTTTGCAAGGGTTGGCTTTGTCAGGACAAGAGCAGCGACTTTTGACTTCTGATAGGGTAAATGGAAATAATGACAATCCATTTGTGGTAAATACTTCTTCTATATTTTGCGGCATTTCTCCTGCTAATAACTTGGCTGCATATATTGCTTTTTGGGACATGGTTTCTACGACATATCCCCACTGTTCGTCATCAAATTTGTCTAAAAATAGGGAAACTTTGTATGGTTCTGGATCTGTGCCTTGTACTCGTGCTAATACTTGAGATTCTTCAAATTTGATACTTAGAATATTTCCTTGTCGTGCATAATTTCTGCCACGTTCCAATCGCTTTTTGAACCGATAGGAA
>NZ_JBOFLP010000143.1:0-36991 GCF_051657925.1 Chroococcidiopsis sp. | reverse complement strand
AGTGTAGATGATTTGAAAAATAAAATCCTCAATTTTATTGACTACTTCAACAAAACAATGGCTAAACCTTTTAAGTGGACATATAAAGGCAAAGTCTTGGCAATTTAATAGTTTGCTTATTTATGCCACAGTGTACTAGCACTACTACCATAGTTAAACGTACCTGATGGTACGCCTGTCGTGCGATCGTAGGTAGAACCATTGGTTGTTGCTACTGGATTTTCTGAAGTTTGATTTGTAGCAGTAGCGCTGCTTCACAATTGAGGTTTTAGCCACCACAACAAACCACCAATAACCAGCAATGTCAGAACTTTGCCAATAATTAATCCTTTAATTAACAGGACAACATCTTTGTTTTTCTTGAGTGGAGTCCGATTGGATTTTTCAAATATTTTTCAGTTATCAGTTATCAGTTATCAGTGAAGAAGAGGAGCGCACGAGCTTCCGAGCAAGGAGAATTATTGCCGACTTTTAACTTTTGACTTTTGACTTCCTCATCATTCTTCTACTTTGTAACCAAATTCTGATAGTCTGAGCCGAGATTGCCTCCATTTTGGTTGTACTTTTACAAATAGTTCTAAATAAACTTTCCCTGCGATTAGCTTTTGAATTTGTTCGCGAGCAGCGCTACCGATCGCTTTGAGCATTGCTCCTCCCTTACCGATCAGAATTCCTTTTTGAGAATCTCGCTCGATATGAATAGTCGCAAATACACGGGTAATATTAGGAGCTTCCTCCACTTTGTCAACGGTAATTGCTACGGAGTGAGGAACTTCATCCCGTGTTAGCAATAAGATTTGCTCGCGAATTAATTCTCCCATGATAAAACGTTCTGGCTGGTCTGTAACTAAGTCGGGAGGATAATAATAAGGACCAGGCTCCAAACATTCCACAATTGCCTGTTGCAATGCTTCTAAGCCCTCACCACTGAGGGCTGAAAATTTTAGCATCTGCCATTGGTAAGATTTAGCTATTTCTTGGTAAGAACGATCCAAATCTTCAGTATTGGTCGAGCGCCGGTCGATTTTGTTCAGCCCTAGAACTACAGGGGTTTGTGTTTGAGTTAGCAATTCGATAATAAAGCGATCGCCTCCCCCAGCAACTTGAGAACCATCTACCACAAACAACACTACATCGACAGAATCAATGGCAATCTGAGCATTTTTGACTAACACTTCTCCCAACTGATGATGGGGTTTATGAATTCCTGGCGTATCGACGAAAATAAACTGAGCTGCGGGTGTGGTCAAAATTCCTCGCAAGCGGTTGCGCGTTGTCTGCGCGACCGGAGAAGTAATTGCAATTTTTTGCCCCACAAGTTGATTCATCAACGTCGATTTACCAACATTAGGACGACCGATAATCCCAATAAAGCCAGATTTATAACCAGGCGGGGCTTGGGGAATAGTTAATGCATCCGAAAAATCAAAAGAATCGTTATCTGAAGTAATCACTGCGTAGAACTAGCTGAATATTGCAAAAAATAAAGAAATCTAAAATCAAATTGTAATTAAGATCGATGCTACCTGTTTCAGTCTAATGTACTGCTTTGGTAGAGTGGTGCGTGTTGATAGGGTGTAGGGTGTGGGGTGTGGGGTGTAGTGACAAGTCACAAGTCACAAATCAACTGGTCACTGACAACTGATAACTGACAACTGACAACTGACAACTGACAACTGATAACTGAATGAAAAGAATTGGAATTTTGACCAGTGGTGGAGATTGTGCGGGTTTGAATGCCGCGATTCGTGCCGTGGTGCATCGCGCTGTCGGTACTTATGGCTGGGAGGTATTTGGAATTCGACAAGCCACTTTAGGATTGATGGCTCAACCACCACAAGCGATCGCCTTAGAAATTGACAAAGTTGATGGATTGCTCGTAGCTGGTGGGACAATTTTAGGAACGACCAATAAAGGCGATCCTTTTGCTTTTCCGATGCCAGACGGGACTATCCGCGATCGCTCGGAAGACATTATCGCAGGCTACCACCAATTAGGCTTGGATGCCATGATTGGCATTGGTGGCGACGGTAGTATGGCGATTTTACGTCGCCTTGCCCAACAAGGAAATCTTAACTTGGTGGCAATTCCTAAAACAATTGACAATGATGTCGGCGTAACCGAACTTTCAATCGGTTTTGATACTGCCGTAAGTATCGCCACTGAAGCTTTAGATCGGTTGCATTTTACGGCTGCCAGTCATTCCCGGGTGATGATTTTAGAAGTCATGGGACGCGATGCGGGACATATCGCTATCAGTGCGGGGATTGCTGGTGGTGCTGATGTGATTTTAGTCCCAGAAATTCCTTACACTGTCGAGCGCGTCTGTTACACGATTAAAGAAAGACAAGAACAGGGGAAAAATTATTCTCTCGTCGTCGTATCGGAAGCGGTGCGGACGGAAACAGGTGTATGCGTCATGTCCACCGATCGCTTGGGACAATGTCGCTATGGTGGCATCGGTCAATATTTAGCTGACGAAATTTGCACTCGGATTGGGGCAGAAACGCGAGTCACAGTACTAGGACACGTTCAACGAGGTGGTACGCCGTCGCCACTAGAACGGGTAATTGCCTCTGCTTTTGGTGTTGCGGCTGTCGATTTGATCGCCGAAGCACAGTACGACCGCATGGTAACGTGGCAAAAACGTCAAGTTGTCAGCGTTCCCATTCCCGAGGCGATCGCCCAATACCGCGCAGTCAATCCTCACGGTACACTGGTCAAAACTGCCCGTGGCTTGGGAATTTGTTTAGGTGATGAGCAGAGAGTAGGGAGCAGGGAGTAGGGAGCAGAGAGTAGGGAGCAGGGAGCAGGGAAAAGAGAGCTGCTCTTGAGCTGGGGGAGCGCAGGGTCGCTGGGGGAGAAAATACCAATTACCAACTACCAATTACCATCACTGCTGATTTCTGACTTGCGACTGTAGACGGTTCAAAAACTGGTATCTACTGAGTCTCTTCTCACCTAAAATTTAGAATGGTAAGAATTAGTAGTTGAAAAAAGTGCTGTATGTTGTGAAAGCAAAATGTGAAAGCAGAAGTTGCGAACGCGGAGGTAGAATTAGTCGTATGTGGCTAGTGCCTCAAAGATAAATTTGAGTTAATTTATTAAAATTTTTCCGGTATAATTTAGATATTTTTTGACAAAATGAAACAATCTCACTGATGAGTCTGTGACTTTTGGCGAATTGTTCCGTCCAGCTTGTTGTCCTGCCAACAGACTTCACACAGACTTCAGATTGTAGATAATAATACAGGTATATTGAGTGAACAGCTTCGATCTAGCTCCGCCTAAAATCCTGGTAGTTGACGACCATCCAGCTAGTCGTATGACGGCTGTAGCTATTCTCTCGGTAGAGGGGTACGAAGTTTTAGAGGCAGATAGTGGCTCGTCAGCGCTAGAGTCCGTCAGTCAAGGTCAACCGGATCTAATCCTACTGGATGTGATGATGCCAGAAATGGATGGATTTGAAGTTTGTTGCCAACTGAAGCAGGACGAACAGACAAGGCTGATCCCAGTCATTTTTATCACAGCTTTAAACGATAGACAAGCTAGAATTCGTGGGATTGAAGCTGGGGGAGATGATTTTTTAAGCAAACCTTTCGATCGCCTGGAATTAGCTGCCCGCGTCAAATCCTTGGTGCGTCAAAAGCGTTTGAATGAAGATTTAGATCATGCTTCGCAGGTGTTATTTTCCATTGCTAGAGCAGTGGAAAGCCGCGATCCCAATACTGGCGATCACTGCGAACGCTTGGTAAACTTGAGCGATGCTTTCGGTGGCTATCTCAATCTGTCCCGCGCTCAGAGACGAGATTTGATGTGGGGTAGTTATTTACACGATATTGGTAAAGTTGGCATTCCCGATGCCGTGCTGCTGAAGACGGGAAAACTAAATCCCAAAGAGTGGGAAGTGATGCGACAGCACGTTTTGATCGGTGAGAGAATCTGTCAACCCCTGCGGACGATGCGAGGAGTGATTCCGATTGTTTTGCACCATCACGAGCGTTGGGATGGTTCTGGTTATCCCTATCAACTGATTGGAGACCAGATTCCTTATCTCGCCCAAGTATTTCAAATTATTGATATTTATGATGCTCTGACTAGCGATCGCCCATACAAACGCGCGCTGTCTCAGGAAGAAGCATTAAAAGTTTTGGTTGCAGAAACCAATCGAGGATGGCGTAATCCCGAACTCGTACAACAGTTTATCAACTTTATTAACTCAACTGCCATCCCCGCAACCTCTCTGGAGGGACTGGGGGTTAGGAGCGAGGGATTAAGGGCTAGAGGTTAGACTTTTTTGCAGAAAAAGAAGGATTTTTCCCTCAGCCTTTTTCAATCCTCATGCTTCAAAAAGAGTTCTGCCCTACAGCCCCTCATCACGATCGCCCCTAGTCCCTTCCATGACACTGCAAATTTCCTGTCCGGCTTGTCGTCATTCTGTTTATTTTCCCAACTTTGAAGAATGCGATGAAGACTTTCTCGAAAGTCTATGTTTCAGGTGTGACTATAGATATGCTTTAGTACGCACCGAAGTTGCTAGCTTTAATTCATACCTAGAATCATGGTATCGAAATAAATATAACAAGCAACCAGAATACAGACGGGTCTATCAATTGCGGTTATATGATGTAGGTACTCCAGACAAAAATAATCAGCTTCAAGCACTAGACTTTTCCACTTTAGGGCAAGAGGAAAAGATATCAGCTGTAGCTGGAGACAAATTACTTTTGCTTTATCTGATGCAAGGTAAGGTTTTAAAAGAGTTGTTGTGGTTAGAAAATTCGAGTACGAGCGAAAGTTACCTTTTAAGAAAACCAGGGACAAGAGCAAAATCTTTAGCCTTTAATATCAGTAAGTTAGCTCTAGCCATTACCGTACCGTTATGCATTCTAAATCCTACAACCAATAGAATGCTATTATCTGTGGCTGCACCTACAGCAGCGGGAATAGGAACCTACGTAACTATGCGCCAAAGACTCAAAGAACGCGATCGCCAAGAGTTAGGTAGGCTCACCTCCGAGCAGCAATTGCTATCGCAAAAATATGAAATGGAGCAACAGACTCTCAAGTTGCAGCAAGAGTTAAATGCTAATAAAAAGCTGATTCGGCGTTTAAAGAATTTACAACAAAAAATGTTAAGCGCGCAACAAGAGTTATACGGTCGTCAAATTGAAATTACGAGCAAAGGCATCAATAAAATCGCGCAACAAATTAAATTATCAGAAGAATTGTTAGATGGATATTATCAAATAATTAGAATGATTTCTATAGAATACGAAACCTCACGTATTGCTCAAGTACTGCCAGAAAATGTGAGTGAGAAGATTCTCAGGCAATTAGACGAATTAAAAGCAATTGAATTAAAAAAGCAAGCAATGGCGGCGCAGGTCGATCCGCAAAAACTGCTACAGGAAATTTGAAAGGGAGCGCACGAGCAGGGAGTAGAGAGCAGAGGGGCAGAGGGGCTTCAGGTGCAGAGAGAGAATTGAATTCCGAATTCCGAATTCTCCCCACACTCTTTCTTGCACCACGACGCGGCTAGATTGGCGTAACTGATAACTCACCCCACGGCTCACGTCAAGATTTGAAAAAATTGTTGCAACGAGATTTCCCTTTTAGTACTACAATGCAGCGAAAGTTAATTTTTTTCCTAGTTTACAAATCCATTTCAGAGGCTACGAGCAGTTGGCGATCGCCAATTGTCAAAGCCAGATCGCAATCGAGTCATAAAAATGTATTTCATCAGGATTGATTGTCATGGGTAAAGAAGGGCGCGTATCGGTAGGAATTGTTGGCGCGTCAGGCTATGGCGGGGTGCAATTGGTCAGGTTGTTAATGGATCATCCTGAAGTAGAACTCGTCTACTTGGGTGGCGATAGCAGTGCTGGCAAATCGTTTGCTGATATATACCCCCACCTAGCTCATCGGGTAGCGCAGCCAATCGAATCTGTCGATCCAGAAGCGATCGCAGCAAGGTGTGAGGTAGTCTTTCTCTCACTCCCCAATGGTTTTGCTTGCGATATGGCTCCTCAGTTGGTCGATAAAGGTTGTAAAGTTCTCGATCTATCTGCCGACTATAGATTTAGCGATTTAGAAACTTACCAAATCTGGTACGGCAAACAGCGGCAAGACATAGCTGTGGCAACAAAAGCAGTTTATGGTTTACCAGAACTGTATCGCGATCGCATTGCCGAAAGCCAACTGATCGGTTGTCCTGGCTGCTATCCCACCGCCAGTTTGTTAGCACTTGCACCCCTACTAAAACAAGGCTTGATCGTTCCTGAAACTGCGATCGTCGATGCAAAATCTGGCACGTCTGGGGGTGGTAGACAGGCAAAAACTGGACTGTTGCTTGCAGAAGCAGATAACTCCTTTGCTGCTTATGGCGTTGCTCGTCACCGTCATACGCCAGAAATCGAGCAAGTTTGCAGCGATTTGGCTGGACATCAAGTGTTAGTGCAATTTACTCCTCACTTAGTCCCGATGGTACGCGGTATCCTCGCCACCGTCTACGCCACTCTGCGCGATCCTGGATTAGTCAGAGAAGATTTAATTACCATCTACAGAGCTTTTTATCGCAATTGTCCTTGGGTAACAATTTGCGACAGTGGCATCTATCCCCAAACTAAGTGGGCGTGCGGCAGCAATCTCTGCTACATCGGCATCGAAACCGATCCCCGTACCGGTAGAGTCATCGTCTTGTCAGCGATCGATAACTTGATCAAAGGACAAGCCGGACAAGCAATTCAATGCCTCAACATCATGATGGGTTGGGACGAGAGTTTGGGATTACCTAAGCTAGGGTTTTATCCCTAATTTTGGTAATGGGTAACAGTCAGCAATTGGTAGTAATTAACAACTACCAATTACCAATTACCAACTACCAACTACCAATTACCAATCCCTACTTCGGTCCCATCTTCACAGTTCCAGCATAAACAGCGCGATCGCCAAGTTCGTCTTCAATACGCAATAGGCGGTTATATTTTGCTACCCGTTCGCTGCGACAGAGAGAACCAGTTTTAATCTGACCTGCACGTGTTGCTACAGCTAAGTCAGCGATCGTCGTGTCTTCTGTTTCTCCCGAACGATGGCTGATAATCGAGCGAAAACCGTTACGGGTAGCTAGATCGATGGTTTCTAAAGTTTCTGTCAGCGAACCAATTTGATTCAGCTTGATCAAGATGGCATTTCCTGCTTTGGTTTCGATCCCTTTTTGTAGGCGGGTGGCATTAGTCACAAAGAGATCGTCGCCGACAAGTTGAACGCGATCGCCAATTTTTTCAGTTAACAGCTGCCAGTGCTGCCAATCTTCCTCATGTAACCCATCTTCAATTGAGACAATTGGGTATTCACCGACTAGTTTAGCCAAATACTCGATAAACTCAGTGGGTGCATGAGCTGCGCCGTCATAGACATACTGCCCGTCTTTATAAAACTCGCTGGCAGCCACGTCTAAGGCTAATGCGACTTCCTCCCCAGGTTTATATCCAGCTTTGGCGATCGCGCTCATCAGTATTTCTAGAGCTACCTGATTCGACTCTAAATTGGGCGCAAAACCGCCTTCATCTCCCACACCAGTGAGCAATCCTTTATCGTCCAGCACCTTACTCAAAGCAGCAAAAACTTCCGCCCCCCAACGTAGCGCCTCTCGAAACGAAGACGCACCAATCGGAACGATCATGAATTCTTGAAAATCGATATTATTTGCTGCGTGAGCGCCACCATTAATCACGTTCATCAACGGTACGGGTAGCATGTTTGCTAAAGGACCCCCCAGATAGCGATATAAAGGAATTCCGAGTAACTCTGCTCCTGCCTTCGCCGCCGCCAAAGACACCGATAAAATCGCATTTGCTCCCAGCTTGGCTTTATTTGGAGAGCCATCTAGAGCGATCATGGCGCGATCGAGGGCTTCTTGATTCAAGACATCCATTTGAGATAGTTGTGGGGCGATCGCCGAATTGACATTTTCCACCGCCTTGAGTACCCCTTTACCCCCATAACGGCTCTTATCGTCATCTCGAAGTTCGTGCGCCTCAAAAGTGCCTGTAGAAGCCCCACTGGGAACCTGGGCGAGTCCCACCACTCCCCCAATTAAATGTACTTCCGCCTCGACAGTAGGGCGACCCCGCGAATCGAGAATTTCTCTAGCAATAATGTTGTCTATAGCGCTGTCTATTGTATCGATCATGCTGCGTAGCTCCTTTTTCAGTTATCAGTTGTCAGTTATCAGGGAGCAGGGAGTAGGGAGGGCACGAGCAGGGGGAATACACTACTCACTACTCACTACTCACTTCATTTGAGTCAGGATAGGAATTTTACAGGCTGATGGGTACGATGTTAAGGATCATTCAACACGAAATTGGTTTTCTGTTGGTTGTCATTTGTCATTTGTCATTTGTAAGGAGCTAGGAGTCAGAAGTCAGGAGTCAGGAGTAGTTTAATCTCCTTGGCTCCTCTGCTTCCTCTGCTTCCTTGTCTTCTCCCTCTCCCTTGTCTCCCTTGTCTATCTGCTGCCTGCGCCCGACTCCCGACTCCCCATTCCCTAGAATAGAGATCGATGCTGAAATTTGGAGTCACTTAATGCGATTACTACACACAATGCTTCGCGTCGGTAACTTGGATGCATCTCTCAAGTTTTACTGCGAACTTTTGGGCATGAAGTTGCTGCGCCAGAAAGACTATCCAGGTGGTAAGTTTACCCTGGCTTTTGTAGGCTATGGTGACGAGGCAGACCACACCGTTCTCGAACTCACCCACAATTGGGACACAGAGAAGTACAACTTAGGTGATGCTTACGGTCATATCGCGATCGGCGTTGATGACATTTACGGCACTTGTGAAGAAATTAAAGCCCGTGGCGGTAAAGTAGTACGAGAACCAGGACCAATGAAGCACGGTTCTACAGTTATCGCTTTTGTTGAAGACCCCGACGGTTATAAAGTAGAGCTGATCCAACTCAGTTCTAGAGAATCTGCTACTCCCCAGAAGGAGTTAGTGTCACAGTAGGCGAAGGTATACGTTGGACACGGGAGAGGGGGAAGACAAGGGAGACACGGGAGAGCTGAGGGAGCGCAATGTTGCTGAGGAAGCAAGAAATTTAAAATCCCTACACCCCACACCCTACACCCCTTCTTTCCCTCGCTCCTCGCTCCTTATCCCTCTCAAGATAGGATAGGCTAATAGCGATCGCAATACTAGCACCAGATGGTATTTTCTTTTTAATCTAAAGTCAGTCGCAAATCTAAAATCGCAAATCTAAAATCGTCAAAATGCAGCCCACCGACCCTAACAAGTTCACCGAAGAAGCCTGGGAAGCGATCGTCAATTCTCAGGATTTGATGGTTCAACGTTTTCAGCAACAACAACTGGAGGTCGAACACCTCGCGATCGCACTTTTAGAACAACCAAAAGGGCTAGCTAATCGGATTCTGACTAAAGCTGGTGTCGATCCCGCAGCAATGGCACAGCAGCTTGAAGCTTTCGCCAAGCGACAGCCGAAAGTGGGTAAAAGCAGTCAGCTTTATTTGGGTCGAAATTTGGATCTGATGCTCGACCGGACAGATGCGATTAGAACGAACTGGCAAGACCAACACGTTTCAGTCGAACACCTGCTGATAGCGTTTGGGGAGGACGAACGGATCGGGCGTAGGGTGTGTAAAGGCTTCAATCTCGATACGGCAAAGCTAGAAGCGGCAATTAAAGCGATTCGTGGCAATCAAAAGGTCATAGACCGAACCCCCGAAGCACGCTACGAAGCTTTAGAAAAATTTGGGCGCGACCTAACGGAACAGGCAAAGGTTGGTAAACTCGATCCCGTCATTGGTAGAGACGATGAGGTGCGGCGCGTGATTCAGGTATTGTCTCGCCGCACGAAGAATAATCCTGTTTTAATTGGCGAACCAGGTGTGGGGAAAACTGCGATCGCAGAAGGGTTGGCGCAACGGATTATCAAAGGCGATGTCCCTGAATCCCTCAAAAACAGACAGCTCATTACTCTCGACATGGGTAGCTTAATCGCTGGGGCAAAATATCGCGGTGAGTTTGAAGACCGTTTGCGTGCTGTATTACGGGAAGTTACCGAATCTAACGGACAAATCGTCTTATTTATCGACGAATTACACACTGTTGTCGGTGCGGGTGGCACGACTCAAGGCGCAATGGACGCGGGGAACTTACTCAAACCAATGCTGGCACGAGGAGAGTTACGCTGTATTGGCGCGACAACTTTAGATGAGTATCGCAAGTATATTGAAAAAGACGCAGCCTTAGAACGCCGCTTCCAACAAGTCTTTGTCGATCAACCCTCGGTAGAAACGACAATTTCGATTCTCCGAGGCTTAAAAGAACGATACGAAGCACATCACAGCGTCAAAATTACTGATTCTGCTTTGGTTGCAGCAGCGACGCTTTCCCACCGCTATATTACCGATCGCTTTTTACCCGATAAGGCGATCGATCTTGTCGATGAAGCTGCTGCCCAATTGAAAATGGAGATCACTTCTAAGCCGACAGAACTAGAAATCATCGATCGCCGTTTAATGCAGTTGGAGATGGAAAAACTCTCGATTGCTGGTGAAGACCAGCGTGCCGCCATTACCAAAGAACGCTTGGAACGGATCGAGCAAGAAATTTCGACATTGACGCAAAAACAACAGGAATTAAATTCTCAGTGGCAGGGTGAAAAACAGATCCTTGATGCGATCGGTGCTTTGAAAAAAGAAGAAGAATCTTTGCGGGTACAGATCGAACAGGCAGAACGCGCCTACGATCTCAACACGGCAGCACGGCTGAAATACGGGCAACTAGAAGGAGTACAGCGCGATCGCGAAGCGAAAGAAACTCTACTAATAGAAATTCAAAGCCAGGGTTCTACACTGTTGCGAGAAGAAGTCTCCGAAGCTGATATTGCCGAGATCGTCGCTAAGTGGACGGGTATTCCAATCAATCGCCTGTTAGAGTCAGAACGCCAGAAATTACTCCAACTCGAAAGCCACCTCCACGCTAGGGTGGTCGGTCAATCTGAGGCTGTATCAGCTGTAGCAGCAGCTATTCGCCGCGCTCGGGCAGGCATGAAAGATCTCGGTCGTCCCATCGGTTCTTTCTTGTTCATGGGTCCGACAGGAGTAGGTAAAACAGAATTAGCGCGAGCATTGGCACAGTTTTTATTTGATGCTGACGATGCTTTAGTCCGCTTGGATATGTCCGAATACATGGAAAAACATTCGGTTTCCCGCCTAGTGGGAGCGCCTCCTGGTTACGTTGGTTACGAAGAAGGAGGGCAACTCTCAGAAGCGATCCGTCGTCGTCCCTATTCTGTGGTGTTGCTAGATGAGGTGGAAAAAGCCCACCCAGATGTATTTAATATTCTGCTTCAAGTGTTGGATGACGGACGAATTACGGATTCTCAGGGTAGAGTCATTGACTGCCGCAACACGGTGATCGTCATGACGAGTAATATTGGTAGCGAGCGCATTCTCGATTTATCTGGAGATGATACCGACTACGAACAGGTACAACGGCAAGTTTTAGAGGCACTGCGATCGCACTTCCGCCCCGAATTTCTCAACCGCGTCGATGACCTGATTATTTTCCACCCCCTCGATCGCAGCCAGTTACGGCAAATTGTCAGCATTCAGCTCAAACGAGTCCAAAGACTGCTCGACGAGCAAAAAATTGGCATCGTGCTATCGCCAGCAGCTCAAGATTACTTGGTAGATATCGGCTATGACCCCGTATATGGTGCTCGTCCGCTCAAACGAGCCATCCAACGTCACCTAGAAAATCCTCTGGCAACTAAATTATTAGAAGGGACTTTTACCGAAGGCGACACTATTCAAGTCGATTGTCAGGATGGCGCTCTTTCTTTCCAGTGTCAACGCTCAGTTGTCACCTATTCGCCAGCTCTTTCTAAGCCTGATACAAATTAAGTCATAAATAATACTTAAATTTTCTCGTCGTTTTTCTTTAGCAATTTAGTGGCGATCGCCTCAGTGAATGCTTTTCAAATCGGGCATTCACTCAAAATTTGCTAATTGAGAGCGACTTTTTTATTGCAAGCTATGTTGTCAAATATACTCCGTATCGCTTGACTTTTCACAGGAGAGATCTATACTCCTGTCCTCCTGAGCCACTTCAAATAGGATAAAAAAACTACTAAATCCAGGGAAAATTTAGGTGATTTTCGCTCTTTTAGTCACAAAATCAGATTTCAGTGTAAATTAAGATTTGTAACTGCCAGAGAAATTAGGAGTTAGTCTATAATCTGAGGCAACACTTGGCTGGCTAGCAGATCGGTAGTAACTATTTAGTATTAGTTCACATTCATACCCAGGACTGAGAAATTATGTTTTTAGAGTAGGTGTAATGAAATACAGGCGAGAGGTTGAGACGGAGTAATTTTTATAGTTAAAGTTTGCGTAGCAGCTAGTTATTTTTGTAAAAAAATGTATCAACTGAAACATCTGCTAGGAGGATTGCTTAATGACTGAATCCGTAACAATTTCTCGCCCGTTTCCCAAGTCAAGACTACAGCAAGTCCATTGGTCTCCCTATTTACTGATTGGTATATTGGCTAATGCTGCCATTTGGTGTTCGGCTTTAGCGTATTTAAAGCTTAAAGCTCCAACCTATACGAGTGGATGGGCTGTTAACGTGCCAGGAACTGCTGCTCAAGCTAGAGTATCCCTTCCAGAGATCGGACAGACTTCTTTAGACAGCTCCTCTCCCTACAGCATTAGTACTCAAGATCCCAGGCAGAATTATAAATTTCTCGCGGAAAGCGATGCCGTAATTCAGATTGCTGCCACTCAAATGGATATATCTCCTCAAGAGTTTGGCAAACCTAAAGTCAAGATCGGCGACAGTACTAGCATTATCGAATTTCAAATGACAGGAGACAATCCTGAAGAAGCACGGGACAAATCTTACGCTCTTTACAGAGCAATCCAAGCAAGAGTCAACGAACTCAGAGTCCAAGAATTCATTCAACGCGATGCCAGTTTCCAATCTGCTTTAAGTTCTTCCCAGCGCAAGCTAGAAATGGCTCAAAAACGGCTTTCCGACTACAAAGCAATCTCTGGCTTGAACTCTAGCGATCAGCTCAAAGCTCTCTCTGACAACATCGAAACCTTACGCAAACAACGAGCCGAGATTGTCGCTCAACAACAACAATCGAGTTCTCGCTTACAACAACTGGCAGCTAATTTAAACCTTTCGGAACAGGATGCTGCTAATGCCTTCGTGTTGCAAACAGATCAAATATTTCAGCAAAACTTAAAAAACTACAGTGAAACTAGCACCAATTTGGTGACGCTGAGCGCCAGATTTTTACCCGATCATCCTACGATTATTGCAGAGCAAAACAAGCGCGACGCAGCAGCTAAAGCAATGCTTGTCCGTAGCGAGTCGTTACTCGGACGACCAGTCAACCAACAGCTCATTCAACAACTCAACCTTAATACCAGTAACGGTTCGGCGCGAGAAAACCTCTTCCAAGCGCTCGTCGATGCTCAAGCCGAGAATCGCGGCTTGCAATCTCAAGCCAAAGAAACCGAACAGCAAATCTTGCAACTAGAAAACCGCCTCCGTACTTTAGCGCAAAAAGAAACGACTTTAGAAGCTCTCAGGCGTGAATTACAGGTATCTGAAGCAGTGTTCTCTTCTACTCTTGCCAACTTAGATATCATTAGGTCAAACGCCTTTGGTTCCTATCCCTTACTACAAATTGTGGCAGAACCGAACTTGCCAAAATCTCCAAGTTCGCCGAAAAGGATGTTTATTTTACTTGGCGCAACTGGCGGTTCTCTATTTGTCAGCGCAGGTATACTCGCATTCTGGCTGCGACAAAGACGGATGACGATGCTAGAACTAGAACGCAAGACCCATCATCGGATTGTGGAGGGTTAAGAAAGTAGTGCATGGGGAGAATTCGGAATGCGGAATTCGCAATTAATATCGCTCGTCGCTCCCTACTCTCTGCTCGTGCGCTCCCTGCTCCCTGCTCCCTTGAGGAAAATCCCATGAGCGTTAAACCTCAAAACTTTGAGGAAAAATTGGTCTGGTATACCATAATTCTGACGTATCCCATTTATTTTCTGGGAGCGCAACTCGTTTGGATTCCAGCATTAGGATTTATCTTGGCAGGGTGTGTCTTTAAAAGATGGTGGTTCCAAACAAAAGACACACCAGAGTCAGAAAAAATTAGCATTCCGCTATCTGTGTGGATATGGATTGTTGGCATGTTATTCATAGAGCTAACAATCTTTATGTCCCATATGGAATTCGATCTAGGGATACCAAAGTTTATTTTTACTACAGTCAACAACTGGGCGCGAAGTTGGGCTTTAATGGCATTATTTCCTCTAGCAGGATGCCTAAAAATTCGTCCGCAAGTTATTTATAGAGCTGCTTGTATTCTTTGCTTGCAAAGCTTAATTTTAGCAACGATTTGTTATTTCATGTATTTATTACGGATACCGAGCTTTTCTTATGTTTCGCCTCTAGTTGCATTTCGCGGTTCTGCCAGTTTTTATACTGTTAATTTATTTGATGTTGGTGGAGACTTTGGTGAAGCTCGACAATTTCGTTTGCGTTTGTTTGCTAACTTTGCGAATAATTTAGGTATTATTGGAAATATTTATTTCTTTTTATCCAGTCAAGAAGCAAATAAAAAATGGCGTTGGATTGGCACGATCGGAGGTGCGGCAATGGTCGTAGGTTCTGGCTCGCGATCGACAATTGTTTGTCTGGTTGCCGTGCCGATCGCCTCTTGGTTGTTGACTAATTTTGGTTGGTACATTCAACTGATCGTAGGTCTACTCAGCGTTGTGATAGGCATGATTGCGCCTCAATTGATCGAGCTAATGCAAACAGCTTGGGATCGGGCGATTAGTGGCATTCGCCGTAGTTCTGAAGTTGTCAGAAAACGCCTAGCTGAAGTGACGATGAATCGTTGGATGGAAGCACCAATTTGGGGTCATGGAGTTGTAGAAGAGAAAGGACCAAAATATACAGAACATATGCCGATTGGGACTCACAATCACTGGCCAGATTTATTTTATTTGCATGGAGTTGTAGGTTTTCTTGCCTTTACGTTTGCGATCGTCTGGGGTTTTGTCGAGCTAACTCTGAAAGCGAGGAAAAGCGCGATCGCTAAAACTGCGTTAAATATTTATTTGGTCTTACTGATTGCAACAGCTGCTGTGGATATTCAGTTGGCATCCTATCTTTATTGGCAAGGGTTAATTCTAACGGGAATAGCTTTTAAGGAAGACGTACCAATTTTTGCCGATCGCCAAACAAGAACCCTCTCATTCAAGAGTTAAAACATGCCTACAATCTCAGTTATTGTGCCTGCCTACAATTCCCAAAATACTATTCTAGAAACAATTGCCTCGATTCAAAAGCAAACTTTTACAGATTTTGAGTTAATAGTTATTGACGATGGGTCTAGCGATCGCACGCTCGAATTAATCCAAACCGTTCGAGACCCTCGGATTCAAGTAGTTTCCTATGAAAATGGCGGCGTATCAGTTGCCCGCAATCGCGGTATTTCTCTGTCTATAGGTGAATATATCACCTTTATCGATGCTGACGATCTGTGGACACCAGATAAATTAGAACTTCAATTAGCAGCATTACAGCAACATCCAGCCGCAGGAGTTGCCTATAGTTGGACGTGCTTCATGGATCGGCAAGGCAAGTTTTTTCACGACGATCGCCCCATATATTTTGCAGGCAATGTCTATGCAGAATTATTGAAAACTAATTTTCTCTTAAGCGGTTCAAATCCTTTGATTCGCCGAACTGCTTTAGCAGATGTTGGCGAATTCGATCCAACCCTAACCCATGCAGAAGAATGGGATTTGTATCTCCGTTTAGCAGCTAAGTACGATTTTGTAGTCGTTCCTAAAACTCAAATTTTTTACCGTCAAACCGCTGGTTCGGCTTCTGCCAAAATTGAGGTGATGGAGAAAGATGCAATTCGAGTTATCGACCGAGCATTTCAATTAGCTCCCGCTCAGTTACAAGATCTAAAAAATCAAAGCTTGGCTAATCTTTATCGCTATTTAGCC
Source organism: Chroococcidiopsis sp. (assembly GCF_051657925.1). NCBI lineage: Bacteria > Bacillati > Cyanobacteriota > Cyanophyceae > Chroococcidiopsidales > Chroococcidiopsidaceae > Chroococcidiopsis > Chroococcidiopsis sp. Next base: position 20,912 of record NZ_JBOFLP010000143.1, on the reverse strand, counting down.
CACTTATACCTAACTAAAATTCCGGGTGCAAAAGCAGCGGGAGTGGCTTGGCAAAAATTGCAAATGGCTATTCAGTTGCAACCTCAAATATGCTTGAATAGAAAAGTTCAAACATTACTCGTAAAATTACTGCTGATTCAACTACTATCGCCTAAACTTGCCAATTATTTACTTCAGAAAATGACTCGGATTCGCGCTAACTACTTTCAAGATAATTCTGTAGTATAAGTAAGTTTTTACATATAGCAGGGAGCAGGGAGCAGGGAGTAGGGAGCAGGGAGCAGGGAGTAGGGAGCAGGGAGCAGGGAGCAGAGGAAAAAGACTTAGCTAATATTACTTGTAAATAATTGAAATGTCCTAATCTATCCGCTCTCTACTATAACTGTGTCGTTGCGTAACTGCGATCGCGGGGTTCTGCTTAGATCGTTGATGTAGCATAGCAGCTTAAGTAGAATACGAGAATTTGGCATTTGTCTGCGATGAAATTGCTAGCTTGAGTTGTGTAAGAAAATGCGAGTTTTCTTTAAGATTGATGATGGTAGTGGAGGAAATAATAGCTACATCAACTATATATTGAATAGGAGACTATCCAGCGATCGCCTGCACTGAATCTGATTCGAGCTGGAATACCGAAAAACAATTTATAAACTCAATGCCTATCCTATCAGCTATTCTATCTAGGCTGCCTCAAAAACTTTCCAATCGATTCATTCGTAATCTTAGCTGGTTAGGTTCGGCAGAAATTATTTCTCGGATTTTTCGCCTCGGATTGACAGTGATTTTAGCTCGTTTTTTGACTCCTTATGACTACGGTTTAGCAGCAATTGTGTCTACAGTCAATGAGTTTATGCGAGTTTTTATGGAGATCGGGGTGAGAGCTAAAATTATTCAATGCGATCGCCAAGAATTAGATACTATTTGCAACTCCGGTTATTGGTTAAACTGGAGTATCTTTACAGGCTTATTTTTTGCTCAATGCCTGTTTGCTTTTCCTATCGCTTGGTTTTATCGCGATCGCCTGACTCGCGAAATCGATTTAATTCTACCCATTTGTATTGCTGGTATACCCTATTTAATGTGGCCTTTTGCCGCTATTCAATCTTCCTTAATCGTTCGCGAAAATCGACTTAAAGTGTGCGCGATCGCTACTGTTGTGAGAAATCTCGCTAGTTATATCTTATCTGCCCTATTTGCTATTCGCGGCTGGGGAATCTGGGCGTTCGTTTTACCTTGGATTTTGGTGACTCCGCTGGAAATTATTATTTATCGTAAAAGTTACGCTTGGCATCCTACTGCTAAATTTACGACAAAAGCTTGGCGATCGATTTTAGATTTTGGTAAAAATATCTGTGGTGTGCAATTTCTCAAAGCGTTGAGAAATAACTTAGATTATTTAATAATTGGTAGGTTCTTAGGTATTAAAGAATTAGGAATTTATTTTTTTGGGTTCAATGCTGGATTGGGAATTAGCCTGAGTATAGTCACAGCAATCAATACAGCTATTTTGCCACATCTGTGTAAAGCTAAAGCTAGCATATTGGAGTTAAGTAAATCTTATTACAGCGCACTTAAAATTATTAGCCTAATTATTTTTCCCTTAGTTATTCTTCAATCTAGCCTAGCTTATTGGTACGTACCAATTGTTTTTGGTCGTCAGTGGATCGTTGCTATTCCCGTGCTGGTATTAATTTGCTTGTCAGCAATTCCCAGACCCTTCGCCGATGCTGCTTCGCAATTATTAGTAGCTGTAGGCAAACCCGATTTAGATTTATATTGGAATCTAGCTTTTACGACTGTGTTTGCTCTCTCTTTGTTAATTGGAGTCCATTGGCAGGTTATCGGTGTTGCAGCAGCAGTTTTAATTGTTCACATGCTCTTCCTTCCCGTGTTTACGATTTGGACAAACCGCCATGTATTGCGTCAATCTTAATGTTGATAGTTGATGGCTAGTAGTTAATAGTTGATGATTTCTAGAAATTACCAATTACCAATTATCAATAGATTCACCAAGCTCTGAAATATGAAATTAGTTACTGTCATCATTCCGGTTTATCAAGTCGAAAAATATATTGCAAAGACAATAAACTCTGTATTGGCACAAACCTACAAAAATTTTGAATTATTGATTGTTGACGATGGTTCGACCGATCGCAGTCATGAAATTTGCCAACAGTTTGCCGATCCTCGAATTCAAATCATTCACCAGCAAAATCAAGGGGTTGCAGCAGCTCGAAACACGGGAATTCGTCAGGCTCAAGGTGATTACGTAGCGCTTTTAGACGGAGACGATCTTTGGGTTCCCCACAAGCTAGAAAAACATGTCGAACATCTAGATCGATCGCCAAACGTGGGACTCAGTTTTAGTCGTTCAGCTTTTATTGACGAAGCAGACAAACCTTTGGGTATTTATCAAATGTCCAAATTAACAGATATTACGCCTCTCGATCTGTTGTGTCGCACGCCAATTGGGAACGGTTCAGTTCCCACAATTCGTAAAGAATTGTTAGAAGCAATTAAGTTTGTCGATCCTAGATCGGGAGAAGTCTCTTATTTCGATTGCGATCGCAGCTTACACCCATCAGAAGATGTAGAATGTTGGCTGCGAATGATGCTAAAAACAGATTGGAAAATTGAAGGATTAGCAGAAGCTTTAACTTTATACCGCGTGAATCCCAAAGGATTTTCTGCCCAACTGTATAAGAAACTAAGCTCTTGGGAAACTATGTTAGAGAAAGCACGTGCCTACACCTCACCAGAGATGATGGCTGAGTGGGAAAAACCAGCTATGGCTTATCAACTCCGACATCTAGCACGTCGAGCTGTCACTTTATCCGCAGGCTCCACTGCCGTTGAATTTTCTCACAAAGCTCTGTCTATATATAGGTCAATTTTGTTTGAGGAACCACGGCGAACGGTAATAACTTTAGCAGCCGCGTATTTACTGTGGTTGTTGCCTAATTCTACTTATCACCAGATCCAATCTTTAGCACTTCAGATAACAGGCTCGAATCAAAAACGGAGAATTCTTCAAGAAGTGAAAGAATAGCAATAAGTTGGCAGTAGGAAGTCAAAAGTCAAAAGTGATGGTAGTTGGTAGTTGGTAATTGGTAATTGGTAGTTGGTACTTTCTCCCCCAGCTCTCTTTTCCCTGCTAAGTGCTCCCTGCTCCCTTTCTTCACTGATAACCGAAAGGAGTCATATGAAACAAGTTTCTGTGGTAATTGCAGTTTTCCGTTGTGAGAAATATATCAGTGCCACAGTTCAGTCGGTGTTAGATCAGACTTACAAAAATTTAGAGATCTTGATTGTTGATGATGAGTCTCCAGATCGATGTGTAGCAATTTGCCAGCAATTTACTGACCCCAGAATTCAGATTATTCGCCAACGCAACCGAGGCTTGGCGGGAGCGAGAAACACAGGTATTCGTCACGCTCAAGGAGAGTATATTGCTTTTTTAGACGGAGACGATTTATGGTTGCCTTCTAAACTAGAAAAACATGTGGAGCATTTAAACAACTCTCCTCATGTGGGAGTGAGTTTCAGTCGTTCGGCTTTAATTGATGAAATGGGAAATCGCTTGGGGACTTATCTCATGCCGCAGCTAGCAAATATTTCCCCAGAGTGCCTGCTGTGCGATAATCCTATAGGTAATGGTTCGGCGGCGGTGTTGCGTCGAGAAACTCTTGATGCGATCGCCTTTACCGATAATCTTCGCGGAACTCCAGAAACATTCTATTTCGACGAGCGCTTTCGCCAAGCAGAAGATGTTGAATGTTGGCTGCGGATTGCGAGCCAAACTCAGTGGCAATTTGCTGGCATTCCCGAAGCTCTCACTTTATATCGCGTCAACTCTGGCGGACTCTCAGCCAACCTGCTCAAGCAACTAGAATATCTAGAACAAGTTATCGAAAAAACCCGCTCCTATGCACCAGAATTTATCTCTGAGTGGGAGAAACCTGCTAAGGCATATCACATGCGTTATTTGGCTCGTAGTGCCGTCCGTCTCAAAGCGGGTGCGATCGCTGTGAAGCTCATGCACCGAGCCTTAGCAACTCACTGGGGTATGCTTTTGTCAGATCCCCGTCGCACGCTGATGACACTGGCTGCTGCTTATCTGTTATGGCTGCTCCCCACCTCGATTTATCGTCAGATTGAGGCTTTGGCAGCTCAATCGATGGGAACTTGGCAAAAAAACCGCATCCACCGCGATCGAGAAATAGAAGTTGGAAGCTAATCAGTTATCAGTGAAGAAAGGGAGCAGGGAGCAGGGAGCGCACGAGCAGGGTGAATGACTTACGACTTACGACTTATCTTATGTTGTTACAAAGAACGTCACGAGAACGCATTAGAGCCTCTAATTTTAAGTACTATCTAGTTATTGGCTTAACTCTTGCAATCGGCATTTTTCTGCGATTTTTCCTTTTGCAAGATAAGAGTTTATGGCTGGATGAAGGTGCTAGTTTATATTATTCTGACGGCACGAGCATTCAAGCTATTATTTCCACAATTGTTACTACAGATACTGGCGATCGCTTTCAGCCGTTGTATTATTTAGTATTATATTTTTGGCGACAATTATTCGGTAGTAGCGAATTTGCTGTTCGCTCCCTTTCTGCTTTACTAGGAATTGGCACGATCGTTGTTTTGTGTACTACTGCATGGCAACTTTACGGGAGGAAACACGCTCTATGGTTGACGCTCTTTTTATCGTTTAGTGCTTACGGAGTTTATTACAGCCAGCAAACGAGAGCGTATACTTTACTCTTATTTTTAGCATCTCTACAGTTATATTTCCTCAGTCAAATCTTACCGCAGAAAAATGTTAGAGGTACGGCGATCGCGCAGGTGCTATTTTGTATAACTACAGCGGTCGGTCTTTTCTGTAGCATTTTTATTGGAATTTATACTCTCGCTCTGTGTATCGCTCACCTGCTAGTTTCTAAAAATATTAAGCGGTGGCTGCAATGGTGGCTACCTGTAGCAATTGCCTGTCTACCTGCGGCAATATTTTATCTAGCTTCCCCTGTAGCTACCGATCCGACAAAAGTTCACGTCACGCCATCGAATCAATCAGTTATTCAGAATATAGCTTTTGTTTTCTACGGCTTATTAGTCGGAGAAACTTACGGTCCACCAATCGAACAGATGCGTGGTGGCGATCGCCTGCAACTCATTTTCAATTATTTACCTGTTTTATTACTGTTTGGATTAGTTGCTAGCATTATTATTATCGGACTTGTCAGAGGCTTAAAGGCGCGATCGCCAGAATATAAACAATATCGTCCAATCGACAGATTTTTTCTGATTACCTTTACAGCAGCCTTTATTATCGCACTTGCTTTTGCGATTGTGACTAAATTTAATTGGCTCCCTCGCCATTCTTTTTATATCTACATTCCCCTAGCATTTCTATTACCAATTGCGCTGAGATCTGGCTCCTCTAGTAAAAAAACAAACTGGCAGCATTTGTATCGTCTGGCATTTATTGTGTTACTACTACTCAATTTGTATGCCAACTACAACTATTATTTTGAACCCAGATATCAGCGGGAAAACTACCGTGAAATTGCCCAATATCTGAGTAAGAACAATAGCCAAGATACCAAATCCGTGCTTCTTTACGGCGTGCCTTACTTGCTACCTTATTATGGCGATCCTCTAACAATAGACGGCTTAGGACTCGACACAACTCAGTTAGCAGCAGAAGTCAGTCGCGTTACTAAAAATGCAAACACGGCAATTATTGCAATTAGCGACCAAGCTTTTTGGGAAAAGAAAAGAAATTTTGATTTAGAAAGCTCAATGGCTAAGTCTTACAAACTAGAGTCTCATCTGCAACTGACTAATTTTGATATCTATCATTACGTGAAGAAGTAGTTTTTGGTCAAAGGGAATGGAGGTGAGAGGTGAGAGGCTTTTGACTTATGACTTGCGACTTCTCCCTTGTTCCCTTGAAAGCCACAGATGCGATCGAAATTTCAATATATTACAAATATTTTGTCAATTTAATAAGAAAAACTTTATAAAACAATAAATCGGTATTTTACTATTCAGTAATATTTACCTTATTCAGAAATTGATAAATTTTTATAAATATCAATACATCACAAATTGGCTATTTTGTAATTTAGATATTTATGGTTATATTTTCGACTCGTTTCGTAAACCAAGCGATCGATACAACTACTATAACGAAAGGGTTGCAAGCTAAACAACTCGCTTAGTATTTTCGTTTGCCAGAAATAAAACTCCGCTTTAGCTGCATAAATACTGCACAAAAAATTTTTTTTCTTGACTCTACACCGATCGAAATGGTTTATTAATACGGTGCGTCAAGAGATAGCTTTTTGTTTTTTCGGCACTCAATAGCTCATCAACAACTGCTATCTCCTCTTGAAATTGAATCAAAAGGAAATATTTACATGCAACAAAACCTTCGGTTGCGTAACTGGAAGGATAAGGTTTTGGTAGCTTTTAGTGCCTTAATGATGGCGTGTTGCCCCACAGCAGCACTAGCCGATCCTCCTGCTGGTAACTGGCAGCTCAAGTTTAGCGACGACTTCAACGGTTCTGGATTAGATACTGGTAAGTGGACTCCCTGTTTTTATTGGGCTCCCAATGGGTGTACGAATGGCGGCGCTGGCGATTTGCAATGGTTTAGCCCGAATAATGTATCAGTAGGAGGTGGAACCTTACGTTTGCGTGCAGAGCGAAAGCCGTCTAATGGTTTAAACTACACTTCTGGAATGATTGCATCTCACGATAAGTTTGCTTTTCAGTACGGTTACGTAGAGTTTCGCGCAAAAGTGCCTAAAGGCAATGGCTTCTGGCCCACACTATGGTTATTATCACAAAACAAAAACTGGCCTCCAGAAATAGATGTTGCCGAATTTGTGGGTTCTAATACAAACAATGTCCACATGACGATCCACTATAAAAACGGTAGTGGCGCTCACGAATCATCATCTGGCTGGTGGGGTGGAATTGATTTTTCTGGCGGCTATCATACATATGGCTTGTTATGGGAAGCAGATAAACTCGTTTGGTACGTGGATGGTGTCGAACGGCGGCGTTATACCAATAGTGGCAATATTCCCGACGAAGCAATGTACGTTACAGCAACTCTTGCTCTCGGCAAAGCGTGGACGAATAGCCCTCCCGACAACTCTACGCCTTTACCAAATAATCTAGAAATCGACCATATCAAGGTTTGGCAACGCAATTAGATTGTCATTTGTCCTTGGTCATTTGTCATTTGTCATTTGTTGGTGGCAAGTTGTAAGTTCTTCCCTACTCCCTGCTCCCTACTCCCTTTCTTCACTGATAACTGACTTCCCATTCCCACTACAATAGAAAACGCAGAGCTTTGATTTTCATTGAGTGGACAAGCCTTCAAATTTGTTGCTTAAGCTCAGTCGGCGTTTATTTGACGATTCAACAGCAAAAGAGCAATTTATTCAAGCCTTAACTCAGCCGCAATCTTTTCCTACCTGCATTATCTGGTGTCGGCAAAAGCCTGAATCTTTACCATTTGCAGTAACAACTGCAACTACATGGCAACCTGCTTTTGTAGATTGCGTATCACCTGGTGAAAAACCAGGACAGTCTCCTTTACATGAGGACGGTTATTACTATTGCTTAGATTTTTCCTCAGTATTTGCTGCTTCAACCTTGCTAGCTATCTCTCAACCAATTTCAACTATTTTAGATATGTGTGCTGCACCAGGAGGAAAAGGAATTTTTGCCTGGAAAGCATTGCAGCCAGAATTACTGATAAGCAATGAAGTTATTGGCAAGCGTCTGGGAATGCTAATTTCTAACTTAAAACGTTGTCAAATTAGCCCTACTGCTGTGACAAATATCGATCCGCAGATTTGGACTCAGCGCGTACCTCATACTTGCAGTCTTGCGCTCGTTGATGCTCCTTGTACCGGGCAATCTTTGCTAGCTAAAGGTGATAAAGCATTAGGATGCTTTCATCCAACTTTAATTAATAAAAATGCTAGCAGACAAAAAAGAATTATTGCTAACTCGGCTCAAGTTGTTGCCCCTCAAGGCTATCTCGCCTACATGACTTGTACTTATTCAATCGAAGAAAACGAGCAAGTCTGCGAGTGGTTTTTAGCTAGATTTCCGCAATTTCAACCTGTCGAGATTTCTCATTTAGAGCGTTATCAATCTCATTTAACCACTGTTCCTTGTTATCGTCTATTCCCGCAAGATGGTATGGGGGCTGGAGCTTTCACTGCCTTGTTTCAAAATCAGGAAAACATGAGACAATCAGAATTAAATAAACAACTATTAAGTTTAGAGATGCTGCAACAACAGCAGATCGTACCTAAATTTATTAGCTAAATTTTTCTGTAATGAGGGTTTGCATTGATTTTCCTGCTGCCGACCAGTTAAGACGAGTTTCATATTCGTGAAATGAATGATATGCTAGTTGTTTGTATTGGGCATAGTTAGTAAATAAATGGGCTATATACTCGCAATAGTCTTTAACGTCAGCGTCTAAGGCAAATAGTTTTCCATTCACATTATCTTGAATAATACTAGGAATTCCGCCAACTTTAGTTGTCAGACAAGGAACTCCAAATGAATTAGCTTCGCAAAGCACATTTCCATAAGTCTCGGCTCTAGATGGTAAAATTAAAAAGTGAGACTCAGAAATTAATTGATTTAAGCGATCGCTACCCTCTGGATCGGATTTTTTAATAAACCCAACATTAACCACGTAATCTGGTAATGGTTCGTCGGTTATAGGTTGACAACCAACAACTGTCAACTCGACATCGATACCTAGTTGTTTGAGTTTTTTAGCAACTTTTAAAGCTATATCTCCTCCTTTACGATACCAACTGACTCCGAGAAACAATAACTTACATCGCTCTGCTGTTCTTGCTTCTACTAAGTTTTGAATGTCGTCAATCGTGCGATCGCATTCTATATTGGCTCCATATGGTACGATCTTAATCTTACTGCGATCGATTTGATAGCTATTCATTGCTGCTTCCGCCGCCCAAGTGGAGGGGAAAACCGCCAGTTGCACTTTACTGAGGGCAAGTCGATCGAGCGTTACGAGATCGTCAATCGTTTCTCGGCAAAGATTGCTAAAATCATCATAGAAATCAATGCAAGCTCCATAGGTATTTGTCGTCCATAAAACAATCGGCTGCTGGCATTCGACATAGGCGATTGTAGAAATATCTGGACAAACAACTAACTGAGAGTTACTATTTGACAATTTGGTATTAATTTGTCGAGCGTAATTCTTTTGCAAATCGATTGCAGCCCAATCGTAATAAGCTTTGGTAGACAAATATCTATACAAACGTCTTTTAAATTTAGTCCCTAGAGAATGCCGTTCTGTTAACGGACCAATATATTCAAAATCGGGAAACCGATCTTTGAGTGATTGGGCTTTATAGTAACTCGTGCCACTAAACCCGATTGCTTTTGGATGCCACTTATTGCTGTTGAAAATATCATAATGAGTCACAAAAGCTATGTTCATATTTAGTTAAGTTCAGCAAAATCTAGCAAATTATAACAGAACTTGCTCAAAAAATTAGACTTGCTATATTAAATCTATAATTAACTTTTTTGCTTCCTTGGCTGCCACAGTCCAGTTGAGCCGAATTTCATACTCATAAAAAGAAGAATTAGCTAAGGCTTTATACCGATTGTAATGCTCGAATAAATGAGTTACGTAAGTGCAGTACTCGGATATATTTGTGTCTAGCTCGAAGACTTTTCCATTCACATCATCTTTAACAAGTGTTTTGATTCCACCTACATTTGTAGTTAAACAGGGAACGCCAAAAGAGTTAGCTTCAATTAAAACATGAGGAGCGCAATCGGCGCGGGTAGGTAGGATCAGAAAATGCGAATCAGCTAAAATTCGATCGAGCGCAGTTCGACCATCTGCTGTTGATTTATTAATATAGCCAATAACTTTAACATAATTCGGTAAGGTTTCCGACTCAGGCGGATGACATCCTACTACAGTTAATTCTGTTGGTAAACCAGCCTCATTTAATGCTTTGGTTACTGCTAAAGCTACATCTCCACCCTTACGCAACCATTCCACAGCAAAAAATAACAGCTTGCAAGTTTTATTATTCCTCGCTTCCACGATATTATTCACATCATCAAAGCTGCGATCGCATTCTATATTTGCACCCCAAGGAATGACTCTGACCTTTGATGGTTCGACACCATAAGCGTCAATTGCAGTTTGAGCTGCCCAGTCAGAGGTATAGATAATTATCTCACAGCGATCGAGTGCTGCTTTTTCTATTGCCGTAATATTATGAAAGTTTTCTCGGCAGAGATTACTGAGATAAGGATAAAAGTTGATCAGTGAATAAAGTGTCGCATCAGACCATAAAACTATCGGTAGATGAGAGTCAAGATATGAAATTGGCAGAGAATTTTCTGGACATAAGATTGCATCCGAATTGAATTGCGACATTTTCTGTATGGCTTGATTGGCATAAGTGCGCAAAACAGCAGGATCGGTCCAGTGATAGTATTGCTTTTTCAGCACAGAAGTATATATTCGTCGTTTTACTCTAGTCGATAGCGTATTTTTTGCCTCTAAAGGTCCCACGAGATCGAGTTGTACATTTTGTTCTTCCAGAGTCCGTGCTAAGAAATAGCCTGCTGCACATAAACCAGATTGGTACTTGGGCCACTTTGCCTGATTTAGAACATCATATGTAGTGAGGTAAGCTATTTTCATGACTTCAGATATAAGTGGCTGTAAGGTTTAAATTGTCTGAATGCTGAATCGTAGAACCACCAACTGTATTTGGGAACGGATGTTTAAACGGTAAAAGCAGATACCACAGCGTGCATCGGTTGCTAAAGTTGCGATCGCGTGCGATCGGTTGAGCATTTGCTAAACAGTGTCAGAGTTTACAATTTCCACTTATTATGATGTTTAGCTCGGGAACATACTAACAAACATCAAGCCCCAGAACCAACTCATAACCCTGTAGATTTCGATCTCGGTGCTGCTTTCAACTGCGCGCTAGAGGCAATACTACTGTAATTGGCACTCTTGAAAGGAAATTGAAAGCGCTGGAGTAGAAAAAGTTTTGCATGTTGAGATCGGTTATGTATTGAATTTGACAATTCTGAGTAGAACAGTCGGTCTCAGAATTGTTCCGTGCCAACATTAGCAGTCGTCCAAACTACTTAGTGATGAAGCAGACATTATCTATTGACGCCCGTTGACTTTTTTGGTTAAAAAAAGTTCCCTCATCATTGCTGCCTCAGTTTTTATTCATTAGACCACATTATGTATTCCAGTATTTGGCAATGCCAATATTTACGCAAAATACTCCACTCTAGCTATGTCGAGAGGAAGACGATATTATCCGCTACCTGTAGCTAGCATGAGAACGAAATATAGTTTGAGGACACTTAAGTAATATAAGACCCAGCTACAATTCTTGCGGCGAAGCCTTTTTAACTGTAAGTCCGATTCTATTCTCGTCAGCAATCTTTACGTGAGAGCGAACACGTAAATTGTCATTCTGATACACGAAACAAACAACGCGCTCTGTTTTGACGGTAACCCTGCATTACAAATTTGTACCTGAAGTATCTCGGGTCGAGAAGGAAGAAATTGTTCGTTTTGATACTTGCTTTTTGTCGGTACAACCATAACGGCGCTGACAACCTTCACAAATACCACCAACTTATATATAAACTACTGAATTCCGACATATTTCTATGAAATTGTTATCCCTTGAGGTGTTATTAAATAAACAAATATAAAGTTTTCCCAAGGGTTGACAACTAGATTGCACACCTAATAGTATACTATGGCAATTTCATGGCATGATTATCGGAATGATAGGAGAAATAAACTGGCTACTCAATATGTCTTGGATTGCAATGTCGGTAGATACAGCTATAACTAGTTGGTGTAACTGGTCAGTAGATCGTCAAGTGATAGTCTCAGTTTAAGGCTCGATTGAGGAGCTAATAAATCAATGCGGAAAGTTAATCTATTAAACTTGGATTTTGACAATTTAAGTATCAAAGAACTACTGAGGCAGCTAAAGTCAGGGGTTGTGTTTACGCCTAATGTAGATCATCTGATGAAGTTACAATGCGATCGCGAGTTTTTGCGAGCTTACGAGATAGCTGACTACAAACTATGTGATAGTCAAATATTGGTCTATGCCTCGCGATTTTTGGGTACGCCAATTAAAGAAAAAATCTCTGGTTCAGATTTTTTTCCTGCCTTCTGTACCTATCACAGAAACAATGAAAAAATCAAGATTTTCTTACTAGGTGGACAAAAAGAAACTGCGGCTAAGGCACAAGAAAAGATCAATAAAAAAATAGGTAGAAATCTAGTAGTTGCCGCTCATTCTCCCTCTTTGGGGTTTGACCGTAACGAACTAGAATGCGCAGAAATAGTTGAAATGATTAATCGCTCGGGAGCTACAGTATTAGCAATCGGGGTGGGAGCGCCAAAACAAGAAAAATGGATTTATCAGTATCGAAACAAGCTACCTAAGATTGATTTTTTTTTGGCTGTAGGTGCAACGATCGATTTTGAAGCAGGAAATGTCAAGCGAGCGCCGAAATGGATGAGCGAAGTAGGCTTTGAATGGTTGTATAGACTTTTGTTAGAACCTCATAGATTGTGGAAACGATATTTAGTAGAAGATCTACCCTTCTTCTGGTTAATTATCAAGCAAAAGTTCAACATATATACAATTCCCCATAGAGAGAAGCGGATCTATAAGTCAGGTAACTAATAGGATGAGATAATCTGTCTGAGGGCTTTGGTTGAATTTGGTTGAAAGCTTTGTAGAGACACGATATTTCGCGCCTCTACGATTAGCTAGCAACCTCACTGAAGAGATATTTTCTTACTTCTCACTCATCACTTCTACGGTCATTTTGGAGTCAATTTGATGTAGTCAAATGCTAGCTTATAACTGCTGCTTTGAGCATTTTTATCCACTACGGTAAATTTAAAAGATTTGTTACCAGAAGCATCAAATGTAATGTTTCCTAAATCTAGCTCTACGTAATCAGAAGATGAAGCATAGAGGTCTTGAGGATTACCGCAGTTAGTGCCACCAATCGAAAGTTGAAATTTGCCTCTATTGTGATATCGTTTGACTCCAACCCTGACATTAAAAGTTCTGGCTTCTGGTATGTTGACTGTATAAGTGACAGAATCATCCACTTTATTCGAGTCAAGCATCGTTCCCATGTGATTGCTTAACTTAGCGTCTGCTTTGGCGTTCCCTAAAAATGTGACATGAGCCACGTTGGATTTAGCTGCTACTTTCAGACCTTCAGCTTCAGAAATTATCGATGTGACTGCGCGTGTTGACGGACTATCTTTGTGTCGCCACACCTTAATGTAATCGACGTTGTAGTAACTGGGAAACGGAGTTGTCTCATCCGGTGGGGTATTAATCCAAGCCTTACCAAGGGCAAATGTTGCCATCACATACATTGCTTCCGCAGAAATGTGTTCTGTAGCCGTGTAGCGCCGCCGTTCCATACCATCGATATACCAAATGATTTCTTTAGGATTCCATTCCACTGCATATGTGTGGTAGTCGGCAGAAAAATCAGCCCCGGTATATGCCCAAGGAGAGCTTTGGTGCTTGCTAGTTGGAGTGGAATAGTGGTAGGTCATATGCATGTTGTTGGGTTGGCTACCTAAATACTCAGCAATATCAATTTCTGGAGGCCACGCTCTACGTTGAGACGCTAGCCAGAAAGTTGTCCAAAAACCCCGACCGTTAGGCATTTTTGCTCGCATTTCGGCATAACCATACTGAAAAGCAAACTTATCGTGCGAGGAAACCATTCCAGAGGTATATTCATAGCCATTCATTTTGCGTTTTTGGGCTCTCAAACGGAGAATGCCATTGTTCACAAATACATCATCTGGTTGATACCACTGCACGTCTCCACTACCACCATTCGTACAGCCAGTGTTGCCCCACCAATAACAAGTACTCCATTTCTTTTTGTCGAGTTGCGTACCATTAAAATCATCGCTGAACACAAGCGCCCAACCATCGCCAACAGGGTCAGCTAAGACAGTAGTAGGACTGCACAGTACAGCTATGAGGCTCAATCCTTGTAGAATTTTTTTAGTATATTTAAGAAGATGGGGATATCGCTTCACAATATTTTTCCTATGAATAATTAGGGCGATGGTGGAATCTCAAGTGAATTCCAGATAGGTAAGTTATTTGCTGAAAAAAATTTGCACGAGCCAACCTATACTTCAAGCGAAATAGCTGAAGTTAGATAGTTGAAAGCTGGCGTGTCAAATTTACGAAGATACTTGCGTAGCTACGGCTATTCGCTCAAGCACATAAATTAGAACAATAAATGTACAGATAGCTATTAATAAAAGGCTGTTTATTGCCACATAATCTATCAATTGACAGATCTATTTGAATACTTTCTGTTAGTTTGTGCTAGATGTTTTAATTACTAAAACGCTTTAGCGTCAGCAATCTATATATAAATTTAACGATTTCTTTATTGTGGCTCAATCGAGATTTCACGGAAAATTGTTAACAGAGAGTTTTTACTGAGAGGTGATATGAAATTTTATTGATTCTTTAAAAACTTTTGGCAAAGTGGTGCCCTGCAATACCAAATTCACGTATTTTTTAAAAGAAACTTGCTAGCAACAAAGATTTACTTACATACTCGTAGTAACAACAACAAATAACTCAATAAAAAATAAACGGTTAATAGTAACAAGAGATCTGCGATCGCACCTGAAAATACGCACGACGTTCTTATATGTAGTAATATTACTGACAAAGACGAACTCATAGTTAGCGAGTAGCTAACGGTTAGTAGCTCAACTGACAACTGACAACTTTGTACAGACGTTACATGTAACGCCTCTACCCTGACAACCGAACAACCAACCCTAGCCCCTCTCGCTCAATCTTCATTCCTTAACTGCCATGCTGCGCCAAACGCTGCACCTGCACCCGCAATTAAACCCGTACTCATGCCTTGTAAAGTTTTCATGACAGAATTTTGAGTCAAACAGTCGCTGGTGACATTGTTAGCTTGCAAACACTGTTTACTTTCCGCCCAGCTTGACGTACCCCCCAAAATCACACCGGCTGCGCTACAGGAAACAATCAGAAGTGTCAGACGCTTTGTTTTTCTATCCATAGATAGATGCTAATTTTTTCTAGTAGATGATTTTTCTCCACTATCTTACTTGCTTGGCGGCTAGATGCAACAGCGAATTTTCAGAAAACGGCAGGGGGAGGGAAAGCACAGAAAAGATTCATCCTACATTTAGCGATCGCCTTGAGATTAATTGACAACGAGATCTTTCCTGAATAAGGTAATATTGAATTATTTAATGTGAAACAATTAATGGGTACAAAACACCTCGGCACACAACAGGAGGTTCTCGCCTTAGATACGCTAGTCAAGTTAGTTCGAGCGGCAGAATCGGTATCGAATCGGATTCATCGTCATTTGATCGATGTAGATTTGACCCTAAGTCAATTTGGGGTGCTAGAAGCACTTTATCACCTGGGACCTCTCCATCAGCGAGATTTAGCAGAGAAACTGCTCAAAAGCGGTGGTAACATGACTTTAGTGATCGATAATTTAGAAAAGCGGCAGCTGGTAAGACGGGAACGAGAAGTTGGAGATCGCCGTTGCATCAAGGTACATTTAACAGAAAAAGGCAAGCACCTGATCGGTGATATCTTTCCGACGCACGTTGCGGCTGTCGTTGAAGAAATGAGCGTTCTCACCCCAACAGAGCAAACAGAGTTGGGACGCATGTGCAAACGGCTAGGATTAGGAGCGAGAGATATCCCTGCGAGTAGGAGTATCCCCAGTCCCTAGTTCCTTGTTTTGAGATTGTTGAATAGCAAACAGTCTTTCTGGGGAGAGCAGTTAGAATAGAAAAAGATAGAGCATAAGTTTGCCCTAATCGACGTATAAAGTTCTTTGAACTCTCCCAAAGCTAGGTTTTGAACATTTTTTATGGAATCAAGTAGTAGTAATTCTGTCAGCTCTGGTGAGAAATCACCCCATAGGTTGGCAGAAATTGTAGGAACGGCGATCGCGGTGTTGACGCTCATCGTACCTCTACTGGCGATCGCTCACTACTCGTCAAATGACGTGCAGCTAGAGCAGCCCCTTTCCTATTCGCTACAAAGGACAAATGACTAAAGTTGCCAATGCATAGTGCTTGAGTCCCATTCGATTCAGATTTTACCTGGGGGGAAGCATGTTTTAAACTGGATAGCTAGCAGCAGAAGATTTACTGCTAGCTGTCACTCTAAGCCGTCCATATTAGCCTAAAATGCTACAGGTGAAGCGATCGCGCATCGATCGCTATTAGCTGTCATCTTGGAGAATTATTGTGGACTTATCCCGCATTCCGGCTCAACCAAAGCCAGGTTTAATTAACGTTTTGATTGAAATTGCTGCTGGCAGCAAAAATAAGTACGAATACGACAAGGATCTGCAAGCTTTTGCTTTAGACAGAGTGTTATATTCCTCAGTGCAGTATCCCTACGATTACGGTTTTGTGCCTAATACCTTAGCTGATGATGGCGATCCACTGGATGGAATGGTATTAATAGACGAACCAACTTTTCCAGGCTGCATCATCGCCGCCAGACCAATCGGGATGCTAGAAATGATCGATGGTGGCGATCGCGATGAAAAAATTCTCTGCGTCCCCGATAAAGACCCGCGTTATGCAAACGTCAAATCTCTCAACGATATTGCGCCTCACCGTTTAGACGAAATTGCCGAATTCTTCCGCAGCTATAAAAATTTAGAAAAGAAGGTCACGGAAATTCGCGGTTGGCAAGATGTCGATCGCGTCATGCCCTTAGTAGAACAGTGTATTAAGGCTGGTAGCGAAAAAGGTCGCGACTCAGAATCAGAAACTAAATAAGCACCTTACCTTCACTATATGTAGAGACGTTCTCTGTAACGCCTCTACAAAATACCTCCAGTGTCTCGCCATGCAACGCACATTTCTCCTCGCCAAAATCCACAATTGCACCTTAACAGGAGCAAATATTAACTACGTGGGTAGCATCAGTATCGATCGCGCTTTGTTAGATGCTGCTGGGATATTACCCTATGAACAAGTGCAAGTCGTCAACGTAAATAATGGTGAAAGATTAATTACTTATGCGATCGCTGCTCCTCCAAATTCTGGGAAAATTGAGTTAAACGGTGCAGCAGCGAGATTGGGGGTGAGTGGCGATCGGGTTATTATTATGACCTACGCTCAATTAACTCCGGCAGAACTCGAAGCCTTTTGTCCTAAAGTTGTTCTGGTAGGCGATCGCAATCAGTTACAAGAAGTACGCTGCTACGACGATCTATTATTAGCTCAAGTTTAGATTTAGTAGAATTTTCTCCTGAGCAATCGCGTGAAGTTGTGAAAAAGTTGCTTTGCTGCTTCGCAACTCAGTATAAAATTTCTTGATGTCTACCTAGTGAAATTCGCATAGATATTTTGTGATTTATGTATAAGATGACTTTTTTTCTGATAACGCTTTAGGTAGACTCATAAAGTCAGAAGATTTACACCAATTAGAGCGATCGCGATTCTGGTGCGGTGAGGCGATCGAATAGGGAAATAGCAAAGGCATGGAGTTATGAAGAGACTAATCAAAGGGCTGCGGGATTTCAAGACCAACTACTTTTCTACACATACAGAACTGTTTGAACAACTGGCTCACCAACAGAAACCGAGAGTTTTATTTATTAGCTGTTCAGATTCTCGCGTCGATCCTAACTTGATTACCCAAACAGAAATTGGAGAATTATTTGTCATCCGCAACGCTGGAAATATTATTCCACCCTATGGAGCAGCCAATGGTGGCGAAGGCGCAGCGGTAGAATATGCAATTCATGCCTTGGGAATTGAGCAAATTGTCGTTTGCGGACACTCCCATTGCGGCGCAATGAAAGGATTGCTGCAATTGGATAAACTCCAGGAAGATATGCCTTTAGTTCACGATTGGCTGAAGCACGCTGAAGCTACCAGACGACTGATAAAGGAAAACTATAAAACTTATCAGACAGAAGAATTATTAGAAATTGCGATCGCGGAAAATGTCTTAACCCAGATTGAAAACCTCAGAACTTATCCCGTCGTCCACTCTAGAATGTATCAAGGCAAGCTGAAAATCTACGGTTGGATCTATCACATTGAAACTGGGGAAGTCTTAGCTTACGACCCTGAAAGCCACTCCTACGTCCATCCTCAATCCCAACTTGGCGAATACGATCCTCTAGATGGACCAGTCGCAGGCGAGTTTACAGTTAGTAATGCTCCTCCTCCTCCCATCGCCTGCGATTTCCCTCATCGCCAGCACTATGAAGTTGTTAGTAGTGCAGATAATGGAGGTTTACAAGGATCTTCATCTATATCTTGGCTATCTCCAGAACAAGCCGAGCGAATTTATCGGGGATCTAATGGTAGGAAATAATAGGGTGGGCAATGCCCACTTCATGTAAATATTAGTTTAGGCAAGCCTTGATACCACTCACTATGGTCGCCTGTATGATTATCCATCCCTGGTTTAGTCAGACAGCCTTTTGGTGGAATATAACTATCAATTCTTCTTGATGGTTGTTCGTACCAACCAAGATTAAAAGCACAAAGTTTAGGAAAAAAGTACATCGAGGAATACGGTAAATGGTCGTGAACCCACCATGCTAGAGGTCGAAAATCACCACTTTGTTCGTAACGATCTAAATACCAATTTACGACTATACAAGCCATGGCTCCCATTTTGCCTTCGTGTAACTCATCCCATGTATGGCTAGCCGCATTGTCCTTACCGCAATTATGTCCTTTCTCGTTACAGAATAGATTAAGTTCTTTCGATCTGTAACCAGAACGAATGGTAATTCTACCGAAAGTTGCTTGTAGTGGTTCGAGCAATTCTTCACACAAACGTTTACCCACTTCAATCGCCAGCTCGGGACGATCGGGAATATTTGGTTTCCCGTAAAAGTTAGCAACTTCACTATATAAAAAATCTCTAAAAAAGAAGTTCTTTGACAAGCGAATGCGACCGAGATTTTCTAAATTCTCAACTGTTTGAGGCTTTTTCATATGGACGATGATTCACATCAACCGGATATATAAAAAATAGTCATCGTCAACTCTACTCAAGAAAAAATCTCTCGGTCAACAGTGAATTTGCCTAACTATAGATAAAGGTGAGCATTGCTCACCCTACTCACTCACAAATGACAAATGACAAATGACTACTATAAAAGTTGGCTGTAGGAGCGATCGCGAACTTGAATCGACTCAATTGCTTGAATTATTCGCGTCAGTTGTTGCGCTACTTCTCCATTAGCAAACATTGCTTCTGCTTGAGTGATTCCCGCACTAATATCGGCACAAATACCAGCCCGCCATAAATAAAACCCGCCATTCCAAATCGCAGATTGCATCAATTCTGAGGGTTTTCCTTGCAAGACCGATCGCATATCTGCTACTAAATGTTCGGTCGCGTCGCAGGGGACATTGTGGCTGCTGAAACCATAATCGCGGGGTGAAAGGTGCAGGCGCTCAATCGCAATTAACCCCGATTCATCGGTTGTATTGGGTGTAGATAAACCAATAATATTCGTCCGTTCTCGGGGTAGATCGCAACTCCCCTCTAATCCTTTGACTGTCGTAAAGTTGTTTGTACCGCGTAAAGACAAAGCAACTTGAAACATATGTTCCGTGGGAGGATGTACGTATCCCGTCACAATTTGCGCTGCTCCCGCATAAGGACACCACATTAATTCCATCGTGGCAAAAGGCGGACGCTTGCCAATTTGATCGCGGTATTCAAATATGTTCTGAGCTAGAGGGAAATGTTGGGGTAAATAGACAAATCCCAAACCGGTAGTCTCAAAGACTTGCTGAGTTCGATCTAATGCAAGTTGCGCCCAATCAACTCCTAAACCTTGCCAGATCTCCACCAATGGCACGCCATACTTAGTTGGCATCCGATCGCTACCATGCATAATCGTAGGTTGCCCCGCAGCCGTAAGCAACAGGGCAGTGAGAGGACTAATCGGCGCGGTGCGATCGCGTCCATCGTAGGGAATGCCCAAAACCATCACCGGACGGGATCTACCGATAGGTTGTAGTTTTGGTCCCAGTTCGTCGTAAACATCCAACATGCCTGCTAATTCTGCCCCTGTAGGACGTTTAATCCGGTGAGCAATCAAAAACGCACCAATCTGAGCAGGGGTTGCTTCCCCCAACAACATCATTCGGGTTGCTGCGGCTGCTTCCGTGCGAGTTAAATCCTCTCCTGTATGATTACCGCTTCCCACTTTCCGCAGTAAATCCCTAAATGCGTTGCTCATGATGTAATTGCTCGATCGAAATTCTCAAATTTTTAATACTTTTGCATTACTCAATTTTAAGAAACTCTGCCAAGAGAGTGAGTAGTAGGTAGAAGTGGCTAGTGGCTAGTGGCTAGTGGTAAGTGGGGTGTGGGGTGTAAGGTGTAGGGTGTAGGGTGTGGAGATTGTAAATTTCTTTCTCCCTCAACTCCCTCAGCTCTCTTCTCTCCCTTGTCTCCCCACGTCTCCTCTTCTTCTACACTCAGTTTGGGTGGGACGAGTTCTCGCACCAGTTGCCAAAAATATTGAATTGGTGGAATGCTGAGTCGATCTTGACTGGTCACCATCACGACTTGACGCGATAAGCTAGACCCTGGCGCAAGAGAACCATTGCTGTCAGTGTTAGCGATTGGACGAACGGCAAGGGTAGGATCGAGACGCGACTCTACTAGGGCAGACTGCGGCAATAAGGCGATCAGTTCTCCTTGTCGCGCTACTCCGCGAAAGGCATCGAGAGTATTCACTTCCAGCAC